>JAZQLL010000096.1:0-17917 GCA_045542675.1 Oscillospiraceae bacterium | reverse complement strand
AATAGGAGATATACTAACGAGCTATCGGTAAGATAGCTCGTATTCTTTCTTCTGAGTAGCCTATTTTTCTACTATTTTTTTCTGCTGAAAGGTCTAATAAATCTTGTAAAGCCATTAGATTTCAACCTCCTCATCAGCCATTTCCATCTCTTCTTCCAATTCATTAAAAGCGGTGTAGTCATCATCAGAAAGGTCTACATAATCCTTGTTGTAATCAAATAGAGAGTCATCAGCCGATTCTTCACTGGATCGAGAAGCTGCGTTAATCGCATCTTGCTCCTCGCGCAAGAGTTTAACAGCATTTTCTATCAGAGTGCCCAAGCCCATTTCTTCGGTAACAAGGCTATGGACATAATGCTAGGTATCTATAATAACTTTATCAACTTTGTCTTGTGGCTCGTCTTGATAGAAACGAGGAATAAATCCCTATTTTTCACACAAAGTAACAATTTCGCTAACAGAGTCAATAAATTCTCCTTTTTCTCCTTTGTTCTATGCTGCGGTCCATTTACCAGACTTCATCATAGATTCAAACATTTTCGTGGCCTTTTGGGCGCCATCGATATCCCCCAAATCCATAAGCTAATTAGATTTTAGATTAGCTTTACACGCCAATAGAAGAGTGGCTTTGTCACCAGCTGTTTGGATATCATAAGAATTCATCATATCCACATACATTTGCTCCAACTGAACCCACTCATCTGGACGATACATGCGACCCCACTTGCCGCAAAGGTATATCTAGTCTTCTTCTGTAAGGTCGGGGATATACTCCGCATAGCTTGGGGTTTGCGGGAAAGGGCTAGTCTAAGGGGCGGGCGCAAATCCTTCAGGTAGTTCCGCACCCTTGGCTGCTTCTTCTATGGCCACCGCAATCTCGGCGGCCCCATACCCTTGTTCTTTCATAGTTTCCGCAAGTTTTTTATTTTCAACTTCTTGGATAAAGTCAGTATCTTTCCAACGATAGTCTTTCCATTGCTTTAACTTCATTTGGGAAAGGTATCGCCCAAAGATAGAGGTACCATTTAACTTAGAGGGGTCTTTACCATACTTTAGAAGCAACTCATTCCATACTTTCGGCACATATGGTACGTCGCATTCCTCTAGTAAGGGGAGGTATGTGGAAGAATCAAAGTTATCAACATGCATGGTCGCGCATAGCTTACATTGTTTTAGTTTTCCAGTTGGGTATTTTTCTAAATTGTTTGAGCCATAAAATTGTTTTTCATCTTTTGTTTTGTGACATTTTTCGCAATATAACTCAGGCATTTAATCACGTCCTTTTCTTATTTCTACAACACTTGCATATTGAATAGAAGCCGTCACGACTGGTTATATTTTTTGAAAAATATTTATTATGGGCTAGCTTAATTTGCCCACATTTAGAACATCTTTTATATTGGCCAGGTTCTACATTAGTGTACCAATAGGTAAGGAACTAATCTTCAGTTGTGGAAGCTATTAGCTTGGGTATTTTGTTTCGCCATAGAGAAGAAATATACTCTAGGCTATGCTTTATACCAAATTCGCATTGTAGCTATTGTTGTATTTCCGCATTCTATACCCCGTCTACCTTAAGCTCTACAAGTCGCTCATAGAGGGGGTAGGGCTCAAGGGCGATAGTGGCCAAATGGTCAAAGTCTTCCATTAAGAACCAAGTGTCAGAACTGAAATCTCCTTCACGTTCGCGCAATTTTGAGTAGTGGCGCAAAATGAGGGAACAGATTTCAGGATCCATAAGAGAAATCCCAGAATATCGCGCGACTCCGTCTACTACTTGCTCTGTGGCGTCTAGGGAGATGGGGGGAGCGGAATGAGGGGTGAATTTTGCGCTAAGGGGTTTGCGGTAGGCGTCTTTGATGAGATATTGGTCCTTGCGCAAGTCTATAATTGCCTTTTTAGCTATATAAGCTGGTTTGCCAGAGAGCGTTTTTAATTTGGCTTCCCATTGGGATATAGCTTCTTTAATTTGTTTAAGAAAAGGTATTTCTTCTAAATCTTTTTGAGTTATTTCTATTTTTGGTCTAAATATTTGGTTTTTATCTTCTGTTATTAAGCTATACATGCCGTCTTCGCCATTTTCAAACTAAGAAGCAAGACCTTCAAAAGAAGTTTCTCTTTTATTTACTGTGTAGAGACGATTTTCTGTGAGAAGCTTGCGGTCTTTGCGTTCTTGCTTTTCTAAGCAAAGGACTAAATAATCTGCGAGAATTTCTAAGTAATAGGGAGGGGGATTAGGGTTTTCCTCTAAGATTTTCTCAACATATGCTTTACGCTCTTCTGGAGTTTGTAGAGTGTAGTCTAATTTCATAAAAATCCTCCAGTGATTTCGATTATAGTTATATTATACTAAAAAATTTTTCTTAAGTCAAGATTTTTCGAGATGAGTGGAATTTGAAGTTGTTTTGGGATTGGGGGGGTACCAGACAAAACCAAAATCACCCAATCAAAACAGAAAATCCCACAAGCATACCCGTACACCCTTATTTGTGCAAACTGTACAAAAAAGCAAGCACCGCCCCCCGGTTTTTGTACAAAATGCACAAACTTCAAAAAATGCAAAAAAAACTTGAAAAAAGTGTTGACAAGCCTAAAATGGTGTAGTATTCTATAATTGCCGAAGGGCAAAAATACATAAGAAAAGAGGACAAAAAAAATGATTAAATTCCTAAATCTCAAAACCGTAAAAATCCACAAGTACAGGGAACACCTGGAAAAAATCAAAGAAGAAATCTACAAGGTAGAGGACGAAGTCGATGAACTGTGGAAACGCGTTAAAGAGGTAGAGGCGAACTCCAACGCAACAGAAGAAGAAGCTGACGACGCATACAATACTTATGAAGAGGGGCGCAAAAAACAGGACGCCTTAACCGATAAAGCGGAAGCGTGGGAGAGGGCTATCGAACTTTTAGAAGAACTTGACACCCTGGAAAATTATATAGTAGTAGACTGCGAAGATTACACCTTCGCTGAATAAATACATAACAAGGCGGTCAGGTAACTGACCTGACCGCCTTATAATAACAATAAAAAAAATGGAGGAATAAAAAAATGAACGCTTTTATTAATTACACAAAAGCCAATTTAAACAATGAAATTATCCATAACCTTATTAATGAAGAACTTGTTACAATCACAGGGCTTGATTATCTGGCCGCTACAATCTACCTTGAACAAAGCAAAGACGCTTATGCTATTATAACCGAACAGGGCGATTGCTTAAAGGTTTTCAATACCGATTTACTGCCTTGGGAATATGATATTAATGCCGCTATACTATCCGAGGCTACCGCTCAAGGCGAGGCAAAGCTGCAAGAACCCGAAGGTCTTGTATTGGTATATATACCCAAGGCATAAACGCATTAAGAGGGGAGGGACTGTCCTCCCCAATACATAAAAATGGAGGAATAAAAAATGTATAAAATTATGAATGGTATAAAGATAATAACCGCTATAGTCTTACTTTTATTCTGGGTTGCTTTGGTTGCCTGTTGGCTTGACATAGTAATAAACGCTGGACCTAACCCAACCTTTGCCGATTGGAATATATTGGCTGAGATTATAAAGAACGCATAAGGGGGATATAATAATGGATAATCAAATTAAGGTAGTGGCAGTATACGACAATGATTGCGACACAATCCTGTTTTATACGGATGAATATGGTAATACATACGATACGGATGAGGTTGATGGTGATAGGCTGGAGGCTATGGCGAAGGCTGCAGAAGAGGACAAAAAAGAACCTGAATATGAACACGACCCTGACGAATATGCAACATATATTATTGATGAATGGGAGAGTATGACATACAGCGATTGGGACGACTTAACGGGTTGCAGTTATGAGCAACATATACTCTCTGAGATAGATTATAGACTTGGTAAGTAAGAAATAAGGGGAAGGGTAACCTTCCCCAACATATAAGAAAGGAAGATATACAATAATGACAAAGTTACATAATATTAGGATATTTGACGATAGGGCGAAAGAAGTGGAAATGCGCGCCGATATTAAAGACTATCCCATAGATGAGGATGCAAGTTGGATATTTATATGCTCCAGAGTAACAGAGATAGATATGGGCGAAAGACCGAATACAATGGAAGAATGGGCGCGTATATACGAATGGCTTGGTATAGTTGTGGCAAATATAGAGAACTTCTAAAATAGGGGGAATACAATGGATGATTTAATTTATATAGGCTGTTCTGATAAGACTTTATCTTTGTGGTATGAGACTTACTACAACCCTAAAACTAAATTATATACTAACATCTGGAGTGATGGTCATATTGAAACATATGAAGGAAGCGTAATCTCCCTTTCGCTCTTGCGTTGCCCATGGACGACATAGGAGAGGAATATAAAGCCTCGGCAAATTGAAAGCCAAATGAAAGCATAAGACTGTATAGGATACTATCCCATAACTTGCGCGAGCCACGTTATAAAGCTTCCATATGGCTCACTTATGGGAGAGTTTACCGAGACTTTGCTGCTTTACCGGCTTTCGCGCATACCATAAGGCTCGCCGCTTCGTGGTGGCACGTCACGAAGCGAGTTCGCTTTAGTCTGCTAAAGCGGTAAATTGAAAGCACTTTAGCAAACTAAAGTGTTAAAGCGTTAAATCCCGAAAGTTTATACAGCACTTGCATAAATATACAGTGTCCGGTATATAGGACAGTAAAAATATTTTTCAAAATTTATAAAAAAGTGCTTGACAAATAAACAGTTATTTGCTATAATAGTATCAGAAGGTAAGGGAAAGACACCTTGCCAAATACATAAAAAGGTGGTAAACAAAATGAAAACAATCGAAATCACAAACCGCGAGTACGCACTTATCCTTAG
Organism: Oscillospiraceae bacterium; assembly: GCA_045542675.1. GTDB lineage: Bacteria > Bacillota > Clostridia > Oscillospirales > Ruminococcaceae > SIG578. The sequence continues at coordinate 13,065 of JAZQLL010000096.1, read as the reverse complement.
AGCCCTTGTAGTAGCAGGAAACCATACTTCTGACGAAGAACAGTCTTCTATGGATAACCTTTATGATGCTCTCTGTCGCACATATGGCGAAGAATAAGGAGGTACATAAAATGAAAGTATTCAAAATCACTTACCAAGACCGCAACTTTGGCACTACCTATACTCAGTACGAAATGGCTGAAAATGAATTACAGTGTGCCTTTAGATTTGGCAAAGTCTGTTATGACTGTCCTATGTTCGACCTTGTAAGCATAGAAGAAGAAAAACCTGAAGATACAATAAAACGCGTTGATAATGCTATCGCAGACTTGTGGATGTCAGATGCTCCAATAGCAAAGAAAATAAACTCTTTAGAACGGCAACGCGGAATTGCTCAATCAAATCTTGAAAATAGGGCTTGACAAACCCTATTTTCTATGATATAATATAATCAAGATAAAACGAAAGGATGAAATACATATGAAAGAAGTTAAAAAGTATCAGGTTTGGTTTGCAAACTTGGGTGACGGACAAGGCTCCGAGCAAAAAGGCTATCGCCCTGTGGTGATAATTCAAAATGACATAGGGAACACCCACTCACCCACGACAATCGTGGCTATATGCACCACTAAACTGACCAAAGCAAAACTTCCCACTCACTTCTGGCTCTCTCTGTACTGCGGACTTCCCGAACACACTCTTGTAATGTGTGAGCAAATCCGCACCATAGACAAAACTCGCTTAGGCAAATATGTGGGCGACCTGCAGAGCGGTGAGCAAAAAATGCTTGACAAGGCTTTGGGCATAAGCCTTTCAATATAATTCACCTCCCTTCTTTTTGGAGCCTTCCCTACTGCACGGGGAAGGCTCTTCTTTCTTGCGACCGCCCCGGTCACTAACGCGAGCGGGGCGAATTTAACAAATTGTACACTTTGCACAATTTTTTCGCAAAATTCGTTGAAAAAATTGTATAATTTTTTCTCCCAAAACTCTTGACATCTGGAGCGGTCTGTGGTATACTAAAGACACTGAGAGGGAGAGCGGAGCGACAGACCTCAACAACCACAGAACCCCAAGAGTGTAACGGCTGACTGCCCCACTCAGTAGCCATCGGCAAAGGCTTTGAACCGACTGACCCCCCTATAGGCGGCGCAGGGGAAATGAACGACCGCCCCCTTGGATAGTGTAGGGTTACAGGCGAGGCTATCGGCGAACAGGGCAATCCCTTGAACCCTGACCAACTCGGCTAATTATTACATAGAGCCGTTAAGCGTTTGGCGGTAGCGTTGAATAAACCGCAACCATAATTCTATAAGGACGGTGCATACTATGTACACCATCACCAAAGCTTTCGTTTTCAACTACATCAAGAAACATCCAGGATGCCGTCGCAGGGATATGCCAGAATGGAGATCCCAACTTCGCTCCTATGCCTTCTTTATTGACGAGCTTGTGAGCGAGGGCAAGGTCGAAGAGCGTTTATTCAGCGATCCCGCACAAATGGAACAATACTATCAGTACTATGCAAAAGAGTCATAAGACTCTTTTTTTGTTTGGGCGCTCAGTTGGCGTGCGGCAACTGAGCGAATTTAAGAAAATAAACCCTTCCGCATTTTTTCTCGCGAAAGCTCCGGGATCACCCAAGCTCCCAATGTCCCGATAATTGGACAGTAAAAAAATATTTCAAAAAGTGCTTGACATTTGTATCGCTCTGTGATACAATAGTATCATAAAAGAAAGAGAGGTAAATCCAAATGAAGAAAGTTACAGTTTGCTACTACATCCCCTATTCTCACAAAGCCGTTCATCTCTTGGCTGAATGCGTGCGCAAGTGCGCAGGCACTACTTGGTCAGTCAATGACCACGAAGAGGTCACCATCGAGTGCAAGGAATGTCACTTGCCGAAGATTGAGCGTATACTCGCTCCCATTGTTTAAGGAGGAATTAAAATGTTTGTATACATACTTATGTATGAAGATAGTCCGAAAATCTTAGGAGTTTTCTCAGATATAAACAAGGCACGGCATTTTGTTCATTCTATCTTGGGCGAACGAGCTCGATGCTCCGAATGCTCAAAGGGTGAGTATTGGACAGACAACCTATTTAGTCATTACATTATTGTAAAACAGTATGTTTATTAAAAAAAATAAAATAAACACTTGACAAAATACTCAATCTATGCTATAATAAAAATACAAAGTGGAGAGAGGGAAACCACCAACAGCCGCTTGCGGAGCAAGTAATGTAATTGGCTAAAACAATCTCTTCATTTTGCAATAATAAAAAATAAAGGAGATATTAAACTATGGATAAAATTACTTTGAGAATGGAATGTCCTTTCTGCGGAGCGGAACACCGCTTAGATGTATCCGAAGAAGGCTTGTATAAGTGGGAAGCAGGCGCACTGATACAGAACGCACTTCCCGAACTCTCTCCCACAGAGAGAGAACAGTTGATTTCTCAGCTTTGTCCCGAATGTCAGAAGAAGATGTTCGGTTGCTAAGGGAGAGGAGGGCGCAATCGCCCTCCCGTCCACTTGCGCGACGGGAGGAATTCCGGAATTGTGCATCTTGCACAAAAATTTGATTGAAACTTTATGCAAAAATACCTATTGACTTTTTCCCGAAAGTATGATATAGTAATAGTGTCAAGAGGGAATGAGAGATACAGAAACCTCGGTTAAAAGTGAGACCACGGAGGTGCGTAAAGTCGACTGCGCGGTGGTGGTGCTTGAAAGTAAAAATAATGAAAAAATTTTACGAAAACCCCTTGACAAAATACATATTCTATGCTATAATAAAACCATAATAAAGAAGGAGGTCACCGATATGACTATTAAGAAATTATCTGCTATGCCCTATGCCCAGGCTTTTGTAGAGATCACTGACGATGGAACCGCTTGCTTATTCTCTTATAACACCCTTGTTGCTTCCATAAGCCCCGATGGATGGTGTTGTTGTTATACCTTATATAGCCAGACCACACGCAAGCATATTTCGGCTTTTGCTGACGAGTATACCTCTTGCCTTAACTACTCTGATTTTAAGAAGGCATATTCCGAAGAGTATATCATCAACCATCACACAGGGGAAATCCAGATGATAGCTGACTTGTTCAGTGATGAACTCAACGATTAAGCTCACCCCCCTTTCTTTTATATATAGAGAAGGCTCTGCCGCAAGGTAGAGTTTTTTCATTTTGGCGCTTGGGTGACGTGCGCCGCCCAAGCGATTTTACGAAAACAGTATCTCCGGCATTTTCAGTTTTGAAAGCGCCCACGCTTCGAGATCCCGCAAATTTCCCAAAAATATTTTAAAAAAATGCTTGACAAATTAGCACTATCGTGCTATAATAGTATCACAAAAGAAAGAGAGGTAAACAAAATGTTAATATGGCTTTTAATATTCTCACCATTTCTTCTTTTAATTTCCTATATTTTAATACGAGATACATTAAAAAAAGAGAGGTAAACAAACTATGACTACCAAAGATAGACAAACTTTGCTTGTAAATCTTAAGATTATGCGAGAAGACCAAAAGAAACGATATGATAGAAAACGGGAAGTTATAATCCGAATGATAGAAGAAAGGTTGATAAGAAAATGATTAAATGTCCAAATTGCGGCTCGACCGCTCAAATTAAATATGTCTATACAGACGGAGAACTGCCAACAGAAGATAAGTATGCAGGATACAAATGCGGTTGCGGTTGTCGGTTCATAATAACCTATAAGGCAACCGAAATAGAGATAATTAAGGAGGATTAAAAAATATGGCACTTGTAGCAATGGTTGAGGCAATAGTAACTTATGCCTGTCGACTGAGTGAAGAAGATGAACAGAAAATTCGTGAATATATCGGAGATACGGACAAGTCCATTGACGATGCGATAATGGAATTATACGATACGGGAGAAATTGATTTATATAACAATTTCACTCAAAGCGATTTTTCTACAAATTATATTAATAGTGTTTATAGGGAAAGAACAACCTAATAGCAAGATGTGAAATGTGCGCGAGCCGCCCACTCAAAACCTTTGGGCGGCTTGTTCACGCACGCGAACAAGCCGAGTTTCAAAAATGTACAATTTGCACAAATTTTCCGGCGCAAATTTGTATAAAATAACCTATTGACTTTTTCCTAAAACTATGCTATACTAATATCAGAAAATGAGGGTGACACAAATGTTGGAAAAAATCAAAAAGTATTTTGAAAGCGAACTTAGACAGGCTGAGAGAGATATTGAAAGACCGTGGGCTGACAAAGGCGAGATAGTGTGGTATGCCACACTGCGCTGTTCGGGTGTTGCTAATTTTGTTATTGAATATTGCGATATACCTTTCGAGATGGTAGACCTGCTTTTTGAAGAATATAGACAAAAGTTAGAAAAACTCTTGACAAAGTAATTTGTCTATGGTATAATATAATCAAGATAAAAAATTAGAAAGTGAGAAATCTATATGGAGAGAACAATGGTTGCAAAAATCGACCTTACAGAAATTGAAAAACTGCATAATCTTTTAACAGAAGCCCAAATCCCGCACACCTATCTTCCCCTTGATGGAGGAATGCAAATCAGGATATATGCTGATAAAGAAATGACAAACGAATTGGATGACGCTATATGTACCAGGTATTCCTATGGACACGAACAAGGCTTGCTTGAATCTTATTGCTTAAATCAGTGTGAGGGGTTTGAAACCGCAGAAGAAGTTTTCAAGGGTTGGAAGAAACAGTATCAAAAAACAAAAGAGGTAAAAAATGCTTAACTTTTTATTCTATGATATTGAAACAGGAGAGAACTTTTTTGTTCAAGCACATTCACTTACTGATGCTGAGGACATAGTTCTAAATGAGGTATATGGCGGTGATATAGACTATATCTCTGATTGTGTCGAATATATTGATTGCTACACAGACGAAGAAGCGGAGATGATGGGTTATGACACATACTAAAATACACACAAAGAAAGCAGGCGAGGAGTTGGAGCAATACCTCCAATTCCGTCGCAGAGGCTCAGTAGTCCCCAACAAAAAGGGCAAAGGCTCATATAATCGAAAAAAGTTCAAAAAAACTATTGACAATTAAGCGCTTATATGTTATAATGTAATCAAGATAAAGAGAGCCGCACTCATCAAACGGAGAAAAGAGGTAATATTATGAAATTGAGCACAATGGTTAAGGAGTACATCAAGGACAAGATTAACGAAAAATATCCTTTGAGAGTGGAACCGAATGGCAAGATAGATAAAATCCTTGAAGAATTGGACGAGCGCATAAAGGCAGAAACAAAGGACATTATGACAAAAATAACGAAGGCGTTTAATGACCGCCTTGCCGTAAGAGTTTATCGCAATGGCAAGTATGTTTTTGAAGATTTTGAAATACGCTCGTTTAAAGCAGATTATGCAGGTGCTATTAGGTCAAAAGAAACTGCAGAAATACTCCAATATAACGAAGAAATCAAAGCCAAGAGAGAGAAAGTATATCGTGACATTATCGTATCTATGGAACTTGGTGGCACAAAGGCAGAACTTGAAGAAATGTTGAAGAACCTTCCCGACTAATCGGGAAATGGGGCGAGAATATCTCTCGCCCTCTCGCCATCCGGCGCGGCGAGAGGAATTCACGATTTGTACAAAATGCACAATTTTTCGTCCGGAATTTTGTGCAAAGTGACAAAAGTTATTTTTCCTAAAAGGTATTGACTTTTTCTGCCTTTGGTGGTATAATGGTATCAAGATAAAGAAAGGTTGGTAACAAAATATGGCTTACAATGGAAAAATCGAAATATCCACAAACAAGGGTAAAGTTTATTTCACAAGAGAGGACGGCAAAGGTTGGGTATATGATATCAATTTAGGTGTTCTTCTCGGGCTTCGTAACAATCCTATTATACGATTTCCTTTTAGCCTTGGTACTACGGTAGTAACAACAAAAGATGATTTTAGCTTATTGTTTTGGGAAAAAGTTTCCATTTATGGATATTCTATCAATAAAAACTTTATAAAGTCAATTGCTGATTTAGAAATGATATATAATATAGTTAAAGACAGAAAGTTAGTAAACGATATCTATCACGAAACAAGACGCTTCTGCAATGATAAAAAAGAAAAACTTGAATATATTCAATATTGTAAAAAAAATGGTTATATTGATTATAGAACTTGGCACTTGAATTGTCTTAAAATAAAATATAAGACTATATTTGAAAAATATAAAGATTTACCCCATTACAGTGAATATACAATTAGGGAATTATTCAATTTTCCAGAACTTGCGCCTTATTATGACGATATACTTAAACATTGTTTCTTAAATGGTATGAGGTCTTTGGACTTTTGTGGCGATTATACTTTTTTCAGAATTTTTCAAGATATTGTAAAGGAAATGGAAAAATACGATATCCCTTATGAATACAATCGTAATTTTCCTTTGTGGTATAGTCAAATGAAAGATACCATTGCAGTAAGAAAAAACTTAGAATTAAGCATTAAGTTTTCAAAAGTGAGACAAAATATGCCTAATCTTCATTATAGCAACGAAAAATACGAGGCTATTATCCCCAACAGTATTGAAGAATATTGCACTGAAGCACGGACTATGAATAATTGTATTGAAAGGTCATATTTAGAACTTGTAGCTAACGAAAAAACCTATATTGTATTTATACGAGATAAAGCAGATATCAATGCTCCCTTGGTTGATTGCGAAATAAGCCCAAATGGCATAATTAAACAATTCCTTAAAAAGAATAATTATCGCGCAAGTGATGAAGATTTAATAAATTTCCGCAGAGAATATCAAAACTATTTGTTAAACAATATTTTTAATAAATAAAGAAAGGAACTAAACCAAATGAAGAAGATTGAAATTAACTCCCTTACCCTTATTACTGACGATAATAATAACATTATCGGTGGTTATGGCTTTTGTGATAATGATGGCGCAAAGCCTGTAATTGACAAGTTGATTGCGGGGATAGTTGAAAAGGCTACCACCCCTAAGTCTCCCACTTGTTCTTGCCATTGTCATTGTGAAGAAGAGGAAGATCCTTGCGAAACTTGTATAGTGCCTGATTGTACAGGTTGTGAATGGGAAACCTGTCCCGAGTGTGGTGGTGAACTAAGGTTTACACCTATAGGACGAAGTCACACCCTTGTTGAATGTGATTGCTGTAATTGGGAAACTGTAAGATAAATAATAAAACCGCTCAAGACTCTACATCTTGGGCGGTTCGTTTACGCAGCAAACGAACCGAATTCTATATTTTGTGCATTTTGCACAATTTTTCAAGCAAAACCGGCGCATTTTTTGTGCAACTATTTTTCCTAAAACTATTGACAAATCTAATACTATGTAGTATAATAAGTATTGTCAAGGGGCGAGGGAAATAATGATGTACCACTCAAGGCTCTGCCCAATAGGGTAAAAAGTGTGTTTGGAGTTTGCATTTCCACCTTGCAAGGCTCGAAAAAATATTTTAAAAACTTTTAAAATACCCCTTGACAAACTACATAAAGTGTGCTATAATAAGCACATAAGATAAAGAAAGAGAGGTAATCCAAATGGAAACAAAGTTATTACTCACCTTTATTGTCTTTAACATTATCAATGTTATCATACAGACAGTAAAGAGCATAGCCACCATAAAGTGTGGCAAAACAGTTGCGGCTTTGGTCAATGCCGTAGCCTATGGACTTTATACCTACATTGTCGTCCTGACCGTATGTGATTTACCACTATGGGTAAAGGTAGTTACTGTTGGTTTGGCAAATCTTGTAGGTGTATATGCTGTAAAGTATTTTGAGGAAAAGGGTAGAAAAGACCGCTTGTGGAAAGTGGAGGCTACCATACCGACCGAGTTTGCGCTGACAGTAGACGACATACTCGAAAGTATCCCCCACTCTTATATCCGTATCTCGCCCAAGCATACATTGTTTAATATCTATTGCGCCACGCAGAACGAAAGCAAGAGAGTAAAAGAAATTATCAACGAATATAACGCAAAGTATTTTGTTGCAGAAAGTAAGGAGTTGTAATTATGAGAGTTAAAAGAGTAGAAGAGGTTGCGCTAACACTTGAAGAATATAATATGTTAATCAAGTTGCACAACGCTTTGGAAGAGTTAAATATCGAAAATGAGAGTGTAGACGACCTTCGAGGAGCAATCGAAAATTTTCTTGAAGAGTGTAGTGCTGACTTAGACTAAGGAGGAACATATAAGTGAAAATAGTTGACAATAGTGAAGCAACTGTAACATTCGATTCACTTGAATGTGGTAATGTTTTTAAAGATGATATCGGTTATTTCTGGATAAAAACAGAAGAAATCGAAAACAAATGCAATGCTATTGACTTAAAAGACGGAGAAGCAGGTTCTTTTGAAATGAATCAATTCGTTATCCCCCTTCCCAATGCAAAATTAGTAATTGACTGACCTCTTTTCTTTATTGTATTCCCCTTGCTTGCGCGATTACGTGGGCAAGGGGACTTTTTTTGCTTTTCAAAAAATTTTTTGTTATAATATATATAGAAACTTAGGAAAGGAGTTAATCCAAATGTCCGTTGAATTAACAAAGGCTTTGTTAACTCTTGTGCGGTACTGTTCAAGTTGCGACAATTGCGCGACCTGCTCACTTAAGGATTTTTGCGGTAAATCTTTTCAATCACTTGAAAAATAAGCAATAATCATTTACCGACACAGGCGGGAGTCATCGTGACTTCCGAATTTCCATAAGTTACCCCTCGGACACTTTTTCAAGGAAAAACTACTTAAACCGACCCTCGCGCACATTTCCCGAAAATACATAACTTGACCGCTTAGTTTTCGTTCGAAAACTAAGCGATTTTTCCATTATACCACCTTTGGCAATTTTTGTCAAGCGAAAAGTTGCACAAACTTAAACCCGGGTTTTCCTAAAACTTTGTGCAATTTGACGAAGAAAAAATGCGAAAAAACTCTTGCATTTTTCCTTGACCTGTGCTATAATTAAGACAGTCAAGAAGGGCGGGCAACAAACCGCAAACCACCACCGAGAAAAAAGTAAAAAAAGTCTTGACAAACTGTTCGGTCTGTGGTATAATAAGGGTGTTCCCAAAGAGGAGCAGAAAGTGAGGTACAATATTATGAGGGTAGTCATATTTGACACCGAAACAACCTCCATCGAAAAACCTTTTGTATACAATATCGGCTATGCTATCTATGATACAGATAGTCAAGAGATATTGATTAAAGAGGAGTACATCGTGGAGCAAATATGGCACAATAGGGAGTTGTTTACTACTGCTTATTATGCCGAAAAGCGTGAATGGTATATTCAGCAAATGCGGGCGCGCAATATCCAAATGGAAAAATTAGGCTATATAACGCAGAGAATGGCAAGGCTATTCAAGTTATATGAGGTAGTCGCAGGCTTTGCTTATAACTCGCCTTTTGATGACCGAGTATTTACCTTTAATACTGAATGGTTCAAGATTATCAATCCTTTTGATAATGTCCCCATTTATGATATTCGTGGGTATGTTCACAAGTTTATAGCATTCAAACCTGAGTATAAGGCTTTTTGCGACAAAAACGGCTATTATACTGAAAAAGGTAACTATTCCACCACCGCAGAAACAGTATACCGCTATATAACAGGAAATACCGCTTTTGACGAGGACCATACCGCTTTGTCAGATGCCTTGATAGAACTTGACATTCTGTTATATTGCGTTGGCAAGGGTGCTGAATGGAATTGCGCTTATAAGGTATATCAATCCATTCCCAGAGAGATAGACAAAACTTTGTTAGTGCGTGATGTGAATGGCAATGACCATAATTTTGCGTATAATAAAATCACTATCTATTCCGAAAAAAAAGATAAAACTAAAATTATTTTGAAAAAAACTATTGACAAGTAAATCAATCTGTGGTATAATACTTAATGTAATCAAGGGTTAGCCACCCAAAAAATATATTATAAAGTGAGGTACAAAACTATGGCTGAAAAGAAAACTATCGTAAATCTGTATGACGAAATCATCGAGGGTTATGCTCTCACCGATGAACACAAGGCTTTCCTTGAAAAGCGCAAGGAACAGGTTGTTGCAAAGGCAAAGGCAAACTCCACCGCACAGGCAAAGAAGAATGCCGAAAAGGAAAAGTACAAGACCGCAATCCTTGGGTATATGCGCTCTGTAGGTGGTAAGCACCGTGTGAGCGAGTTGATAACTAAGCCTTGGAATGTGGATATGCTTTCCTCTCCCAATGTAACAAATATGTTGGGTACAATGGTTGCAGATGGCACTGTTAAGCGCGTTGTTGAAAAGGGTGTAGCCTACTATTCCGCAGTGTAAGTCCAAAGGGGAGAGATTTTCTCTCTCCCCGATAAAAAAGGAGTGAAGCCAAAATGGACGAAAAGCATATTGCAAAATTTATGAAATCTCTTGGTATATCAAGAGAAGATGCAATACAGTTGATACAAGACGACAAGGCGGTTGACCGAATGACCAAAATGAGCGAAATCAAGGGAGATATGACCGCTGAGCAAATCAAGGCAAGTAAAAAGTATACACAGGCTGACCGCAAGAAAAAGGAAGAAATCAAAAAGCCTACTATATACAAGTTTGACACTAAAGGCAAGTCACGCAAGAGTGACAACAAAAAGGTTGCTTTGCTTGACGAGATAACTGTTCTACTGACCGAAAAAGGTTATACCGATATAGTGAGAACTAAAGAGGGACAGTTAGACTTTAGCGACGGCGAGAGAGCCTTGCGGATTGTCTTGTCTGCTCCGAGGAAGAAATAATCGAGTGAATACTGTTCACCTATGGTGGACAGTATTTTTTTATGTAGTGCGCGAAAGCCCGGGCGTCTCGCTCTCTGCGAGAGCCAGACGAATCCCCCTTAACCAACCATACGGGGATTTTTTCTGTTGAAAGTGAACCCCTCTATCCTTTTCTTCTTTTCCCATAAGTTTGCGCGCGCCGCGTCAACAATCGTTGGCTGCGGCTTTCCCGCCTAGCTTTATACGGCGGTTTTCTCAATTGAAAGTTCATATGAAAAATTTACTTTAAAATTTCCCAAAAGTCAACGCAAATTATATCATTTTGACAAGCTTTTTTGTCAAATATTTCAGTTTTTGAGAGATATATACGAGAAAATCTTAATCCGTACGACTTTTTTTGGGGCAAAATCGTAGATAACGCCCCAATAACTAGAATTTTGTATTGTTTTTGCTACCCCAGATCATAAAAACAATACATTTTTACTGAGATTACTGGAGTCTTTATAGCGAAAAAAGATAAATCCCCCTAAAAAATCAACACATAATTTCTAGAAGTGTATTTTTTAGGGGGATTTATATCAGGTTTAAAGACTCCTTATAGCGACTCCGCGCAAGGTTCTTCTTCTTCTTCTTCTTTTTGTTGTTGTTGTTTCAATTCTTCTTTAATTGTTTCTATAATGCCTTCAAGCTTTTTCTTGTACTCTTGGTCTGTTTGAATTTCGGAGTAATCATAGCCTAAATCAATTTCGTACAAATTAGCATGAACTAATTGTAACCCAGTAGCTTCTTTAAAGCCAGCAATAACAATTGTAAAGAAGTTAAAACCATTATTGTTTTTAATAGCAAGATATTGTTCTTTTGTCATATCGCTATTTTCAAAAACTTTCTCTAATAAGGCAGCACCTTTGATTGTCTTGGGGTTTAAGTTTCCATAAACCTTAGAAATTAACAAATCAAATATATCATCTTCTTCTGGAGTCAGGAAACGATAAGAATTGTAATTATTAACTTTTATCGCCCATACAACTTCTCTACTACCAATCAAACCGCTTGCCTTTAAGTTATCTTTTACAATAGCACCAAACAGTTTATTTCTACTTTTGGCAAAAACGCGTGACAACTATTTTTCAGACATCTATTCTGCATCAGCATATTTTCTAGCAAGTCCGGCAATAGTAGTTAAATTATCTTTTGCAGTCATAACTTCTTCTATAAAAATTTTGTCTATACGTTCATCCAGTGTCTTATCATATTCAGAAATATAAATTTCATCAATTATAACTCCACCATAGACTTTAGTGTATGAAGCAAAAGTATTTAATTTTTGCAAATGCTTATCGACATGATTTTTGTATGAATTATAACTTATACCCAGCCATTCTGCTATTTCTTTAGAAGTCATTTTACCTAATTTTAATTTCATGTTTTTTCCTCCTCTCTGATAAAAAATCTAGTTGCAATAAAAAATGGTCACTATTACAGCCTTATATAGTGCCCAAAAAAAGTTGCAACCTTGCTACTTTCATTATCTTGCAACTTTCATTAATATATGAAAATTCCAAATGGAAGATTGAACTAAATTGATATGATAATTTAGCTAGTTGCCATCATTTTTGGTCACTATAGAGATTGACATTTTTAATGGAAACCTTAGCTACTTTCTATGGGTTTCCATATTCTACTTGCAGCCACATTTACTACCGAGGATTTTTGGTAGGAAAACTGCGTTAAAAATTTTATATATATCCCCTTTTATTATACCATAAATTTTATCAAAACGCAAACTTGTAATTGTAAAAAATTTATGATATAATAAATATATAAAATAAAAGGAGATATAATAAAATGACAGTTGAAAATATTCTTTCCCTCCTCGAGACCAAGACCTCAGAAGAAATAGCTAAAGAATTTTCTGATAACCTTAATAAAGCTATCCAGATGAAAGCAGAGGAAGAAGCCAAGGCTAAGGAAGAGAATAAGCGTGAGGTTAGAATCGGGATTTTAAGAGATATGATGGCGTTTATTGATGATTACCTCCACCTTAGCGGACATGTGCGTCCAAGTGAAGAAGAAGTAGATTTGCGCGAGGTAGATAAATTAATACAAGACTTTTTAGCGATGACGGAGGCGATGGAAAATGGATGGTGGTTGAGATTCTTGAGGGGGCACCCCTCTACGGGAATTGAAGCCAATATAGACAATCCCCTCAAAGATACCAACACAACTCCCCCAACCTCTCCCGCAAATAAGAAAACCCCTAAAGATCCTCTTGCTATGACTTGGGTAGAACTAAGTCGGAGGCCAAGCGGTC
>JAZQLL010000095.1:0-12179 GCA_045542675.1 Oscillospiraceae bacterium | reverse complement strand
AAGAAAAGCAAGTTTAAGTTTTGTTCCGACTCCGTCTGTACCGCTGACGAGCACAGGGCGCTTCATTCCCTCAACATCAAGTTCAAAAAGTCCACCAAAACCGCCAACATCCGAGCAAACGCCCTCTGTCATAGTTTTTGCAATGTGAGTTTTCATAAGCTCGACCGCTTTATATCCCGCAGTAATATCAACGCCTGCGGCTGCATAACTATCCGATTTAGATTGTGTATTCATAATTATTCCTTTCCTGTCCAGCAGTAAGTACAAAGTTTATCTTCATCAAGTCCGATGGCTTTTACAACGCCCTCAAGCGACTGAAACTCGAGCGATGCAAAGTGAAGTTTCTCGCAGATTGCACGCCTAAGATTCTTTCCGCGCTCTGTATTTGAATCGCTATATTCGCTGATGTATTTGAGTCCCTCTTCGCCCTCAAGTTCAACGATAACTCTACGGGCAATAAGTTCCATATCGTCGGTTGCACGTGAGAAATTAAGATACTTACAACCGTACATTATAGGCGGACAAGCCGAGCGCATATGCACCTCTTTTGCGCCGTTTTCATAGAGAAAATCAACGGTTTCTTTAAGTTGAGTGCCTCGCACGATGGAATCGTCTACAAACAAAAGGCTCTTGCCTTGTATTAGTTCGTGAACAGGAATAAGTTTCATTTTTGCAACGCGTTTTCTATCCGCCTGCTTTGCAGTTGTGAAACTTCTTGCCCAGGTAGGCGTGTACTTAATAAAGGCTCTTGCAAACGGCTTATGACTGCGGTTTGCATATCCGATAGCGTGTGGCGTGCCCGAATCGGGAACTCCGCCGACATAGTCTATCTCAACCTCAAGTCCGTTATTTATATCGTTTTCAGCCAAGATTTCGCCGTTACGATAGCGCATAGCCTCAACATTTATTCCCTCATAACTTGTTGTGGGATATCCGTAGTAACTCCAAAGAAATGCACAAACTCGCATTTTCTTTCCCGGTGCGGCAAGTTGACGGCAACTATCCGCCGTTATCTCGACTATCTCGCCCGGTCCGAGTTCTTTTACCGCTTCAAATCCGAGTTTTGTAAAAGCAAAAGACTCAAATGAAACGCAGTATCCATCCTCATTTTTACCGATTTGTACAGGAAGTCTGCCGAGCTTATCCCTTGCGGCAATGATGCTTCCATCATCCTTAAGAATCAGAATCGAAGCTGTTCCATCAATTTGCTTTTGGGCAAATTTAATTCCATCAACAAAGTCACTTTTCTGATTTATAAGTGCGGCGAGAAGTTCAACCGAATTGATTTTTCCGCCCGTCATAGCATCAAAGTGACCGCCGCTAAACGAAAGGTACTGATTTATAAGTTCCTCACTGTTATTTATAATGCCGATCATACAAATGGCATAAGTTCCGAGATTTGAGCGAATCAAGAGGGGTTGCGGGTGGGTATCGCTTATGCAACCGATAGCCGAATTTCCCTGCATTTCTTCAAAAATGTGCTCAAACTTTGTTCGGAAAGGAGCATTTTCTATGTTATGTATTTTCCTCTGAAGTCCGAGTTCAGAGTCGAATGCGGCAAGACCTGCTCTGCGGGTTCCGAGGTGCGAATGATAGTCAACACCGAAGAAAACATCCGACATACAGTCTTGCTTAGATGCAATGCCAAAAAAACCGCCCAAGGTTATATCCTCCTATGAATAGTAAATTGTTTTTAAGCAAAGAAAAGTTTAGAAAGGGTCATAGGATCGATGTATTCCCCATCCTTATAAACACGCATATTGCCCGATGCTATCTCATCGATAAGCATAACCTTTCCGTCTGCATCATAACCAAATTCAAACTTAATATCATAAAGAACGAGTCCCTTTTCCTTAAGGTCGTCCGCTACTATCTGAGTGATCTTCTGGGTCATAACCTTCATATCCTCATACTGCTCATCGGTCATTACGCCAAGAACAATAAGTCCATCCTTTGTAACTAAAGGATCGCCTTTTTCATCATTTTTAAATGTCATTTCAACATAAGCAGGAAGATCTGCGCCTTCCTCTATGTAATCACTATAGCGGCGAAGGAAACTGCCTACTGCTTTATGTCGGCAAATCACCTCAAGACCTTTTCCGAATACCTTTGCAGGAAGAACCTCCATTGTGGTATTCTCAAGGTCTGCGCTTACAAAATGGGTCTTAATGCCTGCGGCATTAACCTTTTCAAAGAAGTAAACCGACATACGAAGGTTTACATCGCCAACGCCTTCAATAGTAAGACCTACAGAGTTTTCACCGGGATCAAACACGCCGTCTTTACCTGTGCAGTCATCCTTGAATTTGAGCATATAGTTGCCGTTTTCAAGTGCATATACATTCTTTGTTTTTCCTGTGTAGACAAGTTTGTTTTCCATTTTTCATTTCTCCTTTTAGGTTACTATATAGATTAAAGGCTTTGCATAACCTCTTTATCCTTATTTAAAACTGTTTCTGCGGCCGATTTTCTCTTCTCGTCAAGTTTTTTTGCAAGATCCAAATCCTCTACCGCGAGAATCTGAGCCGCCAAAAGAGCAGCATTTGCTCCGCCGTTTATTGCAACTGTTGCAACAGGGATTCCCGAAGGCATCTGAACGGTTGATAAAAGTGCATCCATTCCGTCAAGATTAGAAGACTTGCAGGGAATTCCGATTACGGGCAAGGTAGTATTTGCGGCGAGTGCGCCTGCAAGGTGAGCCGCCATTCCTGCCGCGGCTATAATTGCGCCGAAGCCGTTTGCCCTGGCATTTACCGCAAAGTCACGAGCCTCCACGGGTGTTCTATGTGCCGAATAAATATGTACCTCAAATGGTATATCAAGTTCTTTTAAGGTGTCAGTTGCTTTTTTGATGATGGGAAGGTCGCTATCGCTACCCATTACAATTCCGATTTTTTTCATAACTGCCTCCTGTTTCTGGTTTAAAAATAAAAAAGGGCACACTTAACTTGGGTAAGTTAAATGTGCCCAGACGGTCGGCTTTAAGGGATTATCCCTCACCATTCTTTGTTCCTTTGTGGTGCTCCACATTTTCCGTCAGTCGCAAAGAACGTTTATTCAAATTACACTATAAATTATACCATACAGCGCAATTTGTGTCAAGGCACGCTAACCGAATTTTTGCAAGAAAAATCACTTCATTGAGGTGGTTTTTTCTTTTTGAATTACATCATGTGCTCCGCCCTCTACAATACTTGTTGCAGAAACGAGGGTGAGTTTTGCTTTTTGTTGCAGTTCGGCTATACTGAGCGCGCCGCAGTTACACATTGTTGATTTCACTTTACTGAGTGTCAGTGCAACATTATCTTTAAGTTTTCCTGCGTAAGGTACGTAGGAGTCGACTCCTTCTTCAAACGAGAGTTTTTTATCTCCGCCAAGGTCATATCTTTGCCAGTTTCTTGCTCTGGCCGAGCCTTCGCCCCAGTACTCCTTATAATATGTACCGCCGATATTTACCTTATTTGTGGGGCTTTCATCAAATCTTGCAAAGTATCTGCCGAGCATAATGAAATCGGCTCCCATTGCGAGTGCGAGGGTTATATGGTGGTCGTAAACTATTCCGCCATCCGAGCATACCGGCACGTAAACGCCGGTCTCCTTATAATACTCGTCTCTCGCCTTACAAACCTCGATAAGTGCAGTTGCCTGTCCTCTGCCGATTCCCTTAGTTTCGCGTGTTATACAGATTGAGCCGCCACCGATTCCGACCTTTATGAAATCGGCTCCGCAATCGGCTAAGAATCTAAATCCTTCGGCATCGACGACATTTCCTGCGCCTACCTTTACACTGTCACCATAATTTTCGCGAATCCAGTTTATAGTAAGTCTTTGCCACTCGGAGAAACCTTCCGACGAATCTATACATAGCACATCGGCGCCCGCCTCTATAAGTGCGGGAACTCTCTGTGCATAGTCGCGAGTATTGATTCCAGCGCCGACAACATAACGCTTTGATGCATCGAGAAGTTCGTTGGGGTTTTTCTTATGGGTATCGTAATCCTTACGGAAAACAAAGTAGCAGAGTTTTCCGTCTTCGTCTATTATGGGGAGCGAATTAAGTTTGTTATCCCAGATTATATCGTTTGCCGCCTTAAGAGTTGTACCCTCTTTTGCCCAGATAAGTTTATCAAAGGGGGTCATAAACTCACTGACTTTGAGGTCGGGGCTCATACGACTTACCCTGTAATCTCTACCTGTTACAATGCCGAGAAGTTTTCCATCGGCAGTTCCGTCCGAAGTTACTGCAACGGTTGAGTGCCCTGTTTTCTCTTTAAGTGCGATTATATCAGCAAGAGTTGCATCGGGGCTGATGTTAGAATCACTCTTTACAAAGCCCGCTTTATAACTTTTTGCGCGCTTTACCATTGCGGCTTCATCCTCAATGGTCTGTGAGCCGTAGATGAACGAAACGCCGCCCTCTGTTGCGAGCGCCACAGCGAGTTTATCGTCAGACACAGACTGCATAATGGCTGAAACGAGCGGAATATTCATTGTGATTGCAGGCTCTTCACCCTTCTTAAATTTTACAAGCGGTGTTTTAAGGCTTACATTCTGGGGGATACATTTATCGGAAGAATATCCCGGTATCAGAAGATACTCATTAAATGTGTGCGAAGGTTCGTTGATAAAAACAGCCATTATTTATTCTCCTTTACTTTTGCCTGACATTCACAGTATATACACCTATAAATGCCGTTGTCTTTATCGGTCAGTTTAAACACACTGTCAAGTTCCTGCTCGACAGAGGATATACATTTGGGATTTGAGCAGTGAATTTCGTTTACAAGAAATTCGTTTGGCTCTCTTTTCTCCAGGGTTTCTTTTTCTTCAAAAAGAAGTTTTAATATGAGAGCCATTCGCATAAGTTTTCCGTTATACGCCTGCCTGAAATATGCGGCTCTAGGATCACTATCCACCTTAACGCTTATCTCATTTACCCTGGGAAGCGGATGCAGAATACACATATCTTTTTTAGCGTTTTCCAGTTTATCAGTAGTTAAAATGTAACTATCTTTTAGTCTTTCATAGGTTTTCTGACAGTCAAAACGCTCTCTTTGAACTCTTGTCATATAAAGAACATCAAGCTCGGGCATTACGTTTTCAAGACTGGTAGTTTCTTTGTACGGCATATCGCATTTCTTAAGAACATCTTCCCTGATATAATCGGGAATGCGAAGTTCCATAGGTGAAATCAAAACTATTTTTATATTGGCGTATCTTGAGAGCGCAGAAATCAGTGAATGAACTGTTCTTCCATATTTAAGGTCGCCACAAAAACCGACCGTTAAATCGACAATTTTTCCTTTTTCGCGATAGATGGTAAGTAAGTCGGCAAGTGTCTGTGTGGGATGGCAATGTCCGCCGTCGCCCGCATTTATAACAGGAACGCTCGCATTTTTAGATGCGACATAAGGCGCGCCTTCCATAAAATGACGGATAGCCATTATGTCCGCATAACAGCTTACAACTCTTGCGGTATCTGCCATACTTTCGCCCTTTGCCGCCGAACTGCTACCAGCATCCGAAAAACCCAGAACACTTCCGCCCAGTTCGAGCATTGCCGCCTCAAAACTGAGTCTTGTGCGGGTTGATGGCTCAAAGAAAAGGGTGGCAAGTTTTTTGCCTTTACACCTCTCGGAATACCTTTCGGGATGCGCATCTATGTCGCAGGCGGTATTCATAAGCTCATAAAGTTCATCAACACTAAAATCTACTATGTCTATAAGACTTCTCATTTTAAAAGTCCCTTTCTACGCCTTTGCGCCGTTTACCTCAAGATACTTTTTGATTCTTTCAACATTTTCGCGATTATTTTCATCTTCTTCGAGATACTCGATAATATCGTAAACATCAACAACCGAGTAAACGGGGAAACCGAACTGCTCCCCTACCTCTGCCATTGCGGATTTTTCAGTCTGACCTTTTTCCTTTCGGTCTACCATAACGAATGTTGCGGCAACCTTTGTGCCCTTTAATGAGGAAAGAATCTGCATACTTTCTCTTATTGCAGTACCTGCGGTTATAACGTCCTCAACAATAACGATTTCCTCGTTTTCCTGAGGCTTATAACCCACAAACACACCGCCCTCTCCGTGATCCTTTTCTTCCTTTCTGTTAAAGAAGAACGGAACATCAAGTCCGTTTTTAGAGAGTGCTACTGCAACCGAAACTGCAATGGGAATACCCTTATAAGCAGGACCGTACAAAACAGTTTTCTTATTGCCGATTTTCTCAAAATATGCCTTAGCATAAAACTCGTCGAGTTTTGAAATTTGCTCGCCTGTTTTAATATCGCCTGCATTTATAAAATAAGGAATTTTTCTTCCGCTTTTTGCGGTAAAATCTCCGAATTTAAGCACTCCTGCATCTTCAAGAAACTTTATAAATTCTCTTTTATATCCTTCCATTTTGTTTCCTCCTAATCTACAAACTCCGCAACGCAACGATTATACGCCGCAACGGGATCCTCTGCCGCTGTGATAGGTCTGCCTACAACGATATAATCAGAACCAATCTTTTTAGCCTCAGCGGGAGTCATAACTCTCTTCTGGTCACCTATATCACCATCTGCAAAGCGTACACCCGGAGTTACTGTTACAAAATCCTTGCCACAGCCCTCGTGCACCTTGCCTGCCTCGAGAGGCGAACATACAACGCCGTCGAGTCCTGCATTTTTTGCAGTTTTAGCGTAATGCATTACAACCTTATCAATAGGTTCTTTTATAAGTAAATCGTTTTCCATTGTTTCCTGGTCGGTTGAGGTAAGTTGAGTTACCGCAATAAGTATGGGTCTTGAGCCGTCTTCCCTGGTAAGACCCTCAATTGCCGCCTGCATCATTCTGCCTGTACCCGCGGCGTGAAGATTTGTCATATCAACATCAAGTCTTGAGAGAACTGCCATTGATTTCTTAACAGTGTTAGGAATATCGTGAAGCTTTAAATCGAGGAATATTTTATGTCCTCTTTTCTTTATCTCGCGCACGATTTCGGGGCCCTCGGCATAGAAAAGTTCCATACCGATTTTCACAAAAGGCTTTCTATCGGTAAATTTATCAAGAAAAGCAAACACATCATTTGCGCTGGCAAAATCGCAAGCCACAATTACATCTTTACCCATTATTTGCATCCTCCAATTATATCTTCAAGGTTTTCAATATTGTACTTTTTCATTACACTCGGCAGGTCATTTATAATGTCCCTGCAAGCATAAGGATTTACTAGGTTGGCGGCACCGACCTGCACCGCAGTTGCGCCTGCAAGCATCATTTCAATGACATCTTCGGCGCTGCTTACACCGCCCATTCCTACAACGGGAATTTTAACGGCGTTTGCAACCTGATAAACCATCCTGACCGCAACTGGAAAAATAGCACTACCCGAAAAACCGCCCATTTTATTAGCGATAACGGGCTTTTTTGTCTTAAGGTCAATTCTCATACCGAGAAGTGTATTTATAAGGCTTATACCGTCTGCGCCCTCATCCTCGCACGCTTTTGCAATCGACACAATGTCGGTTACGTTCGGGGAAAGTTTCACAATTACGGGTTTGGTAGTTACCTTTTTAACCGCTCTTGTTACCTCTGCGGCGGCCTCGGGCGATGTTCCGAAACTCATTCCTCCACCGTGAACATTAGGGCAGCTTACGTTAACTTCAAGCCATCCAACCTGTTCGCAAGCGTTGAGTTTCTCACAAGTATAAACATAATCCTCAACCGAAAAACCGCTTACATTTGCCATAACTTTTTTATTAAAGCACTTTTTAAGTTTAGGAAGTTCCTCACTAATTACCTTTTCAACGCCGGGATTCTGAAGGCCTACCGCGTTTATCATTCCTGCGGTACATTCTGCGATTCTGGGGGTGGGATTCCCAAATCTTGCGTCCTTGGTTGTACCCTTAAAAGAGAATGTTCCGAGCATATTTATATCATAAAGCTGTGCAAACTCATAGCCAAAACCAAATGTTCCACTTGCGGCCATTACGGGATTATCAAGCTCTATTCCGCAAAGGTTTACACTCATTTTTCCCATAAGATTTCCTCCTTACAAAGCACAGGGCCCTCTTTGCAGATTCTTTTATATCCCGTAACTGTTTTGCAGGAGCAGCCCATACAGGCTCCAAATCCACATCCCATTCTTTCCTCAAAACTAAACTGTCCCGAGGTTTTGAGATACGAGAACACCGCTTTTAGCATTGGCTCAGGTCCGCAGGTGTAAAAATACGAGCAGTCAAGTCCTTGGGCGGCATCGGTTACGAAACCTTTTATACCATACGAGCCATCGACGGTTGTAACATATACATCGGCGCCGAGAGCCTTAAACTCATTTTCATAAAAAACTTCACTTTTTGTGTTAAAACCGAGTATTACAGTTACCTTTTTGCCCTCACTAATAAGTTTTTTAGCGAGCATATAAAGCGGCGGAACGCCTACTCCTCCACCGAGAAGCAAGGGGGTTTCTCCGCTTTTTGAAAGGTCATAACCATTTCCAAGTCCTGTCAAAACATCGAGTTTTCCGCTTTTCATTCGGCTCATCTGCTCGGTGCCTTTACCTACTACTTTATAGATAATCGTTAAGATGCCGCCCTCGCAGTCACAAACCGAGATGGGTCTGCGCAAAAAGAGACCGTCGAGCAAAATGTTCACAAACTGACCGGGCGCGGTTATCTCGGAAGTATCGCCGGAAAGTTGCATTCTATAAACGTTTTCTGTAAGCGGAGTATTTTCTATGATTTCAAAAAAACTCTGTTTCATCACGATTCCTTTTCTTATGCGTCAATAGTTGAAATAGTAAGTGTTGTTTCCTCAAGTACATCAAGAAGCACGCGAACTGTATCAAGTGCTGTGAATATAGTTACATTATTTTCGGTTGCAAGGCGGCGAATGGTCATTCCGTCACTTTCCTGACCCGATGATCCTATATCACGGGTATTGATAACATAAGCGATATGGCCCTGCCTCAATGCATCAAGAATTTCATCACTACCATCGCTTATTTTGCTTAAAACATGAGTACGAATGCCGTTTTGTTTAAGGAAGTTTGCAGTTCCCTCGGTTGCCTGAATATTAAATCCAAGATTATAGAAACGGCGGATAAGGGGTAGTGCCTCTTCCTTATCTTTGTCGGCGATGGTTGCGAAAACTGTTCCGTAGTTCTGAACGTGCATTCCCGATGCCTGAAGTGCCTTATAGAATGCGCGGTTTAGTCTATCATCATAACCGATTGCCTCACCCGTTGATTTCATTTCGGGCGAAAGGTAGGCATCAAGTCCTCGAAGTTTATTAAACGAGAATACGGGTACTTTTACATACACCCTATTCTTTTCCTTAGGATAAATCTCGAATATTCCCTGCTCCTTAAGGCTCTTGCCGAGGATTACCTCGGTTGCAATGTCTGCAAGGCTATAGCCGGTTGCTTTCGATAAGAACGGAACAGTTCTCGACGAGCGCGGATTTACCTCAATAATGAAGACGTTTTCATTTTCGTCTACGATAAACTGAATATTATAAAGTCCGATAATACCGATTCCAAGTCCGAGTTTCTTAGCATACTGGAGAATAATGCCTTTGACCTTATCGGAAATACTGAATGTAGGATACACGCTTATAGAGTCACCACTATGGACACCTGTTCTTTCAACAAGTTCCATAATTCCCGGAACAAAGACATCTCTACCATCACAAATGGCATCGACCTCGACCTCTTTACCCTGGATATATTTATCGACTAAAACAGGCTTGTCCTCATCGATTTCAACCGCAGTTTTGAGGTAATGGCGAAGTTGCTCTTCGTTAGCAACTATCTGCATTGCTCTACCGCCAAGCACGAAACTCGGGCGAACTAAAACGGGATAACCGATTTCTTTTGCTGCCGCGATTCCGTCCTCAATTTTGGTAACTGCTCTACCCTTAGGCTGAGGAATGTTAAGCGAATTTAAGATTTTTTCAAAACTATCGCGATTTTCTGCGCGCTCTATTGCCTCACAGTCTGTTCCGATAATTTTTACGCCCAGATCAGCAAGAGGCTGAGCGAGGTTTATTGCTGTCTGACCGCCGAGAGAAGCGATAACGCCCTCAGGCTTTTCAAACTCAATGATATTCATTACATCCTCAGGAGTAAGAGGCTCAAAATAAAGTTTATCGGCGGTTGTATAGTCGGTTGAAACTGTTTCGGGGTTATTGTTTATGATAATTGCTTCATAGCCTGAATTCTTAATGGTACTTACAGCATGAACTGTAGAATAGTCAAACTCTACGCCCTGGCCGATTCTGATAGGACCTGCGCCGAGAACTACTATCTTCTTTTTATCGGTTAAAATCGAAGCGTTTTTGCCCGTATATGACGAGTAGAAATAAGGAATATATGCATTTGTATGGCAGGTATCCACCATTTTGAATGCGGGGAACATTTTATTTTCTTTTCTGAAATTAAATACATCAAGTTCACTGCACTGCCACATACGAGCAACATACTTATCACTAAAGCCCATTTTCTTGGCATCGAGAAGCACATCGCGGTTTTTAACATTTACCTTAAGGGTTTCTTCCATATCGATAATGCTCTTTATAGCCTCAAGGAAGAACGCAGTAATTTTAGTGATTTCGTGAATTTCCTCTACTGTTGCTCCGCGAGCAAAAAGTTCCGCAATAGCAAAAATATTATCCGAACGAAATTCTCTTATATAATCGAGAAGTTCCTCTTTGGACATATTATCAAACTTAGAATGGTAAATATGAGTTACTCCAACTTCAAGCGAGCGAGTTCCCTTAAGGAGCGCTTCAACGAGGTTTGAGCCGATTCCCATAACCTCGCCGGTTGCCTTCATTTGTGTTCCGAGATTATTAGAAGCGGTAACAAATTTATCAAAGGGGAATCTGGGGAGTTTTGCGATAACATAGTCAAGGCTAGGCTCAAATGCCGCATTTGTGTTTGCAATTTTGATATCCTCAAGCGACATACCAACGGCAATTTTAGCGGTAACTCTTGCGATAGGATAACCGCTCGCTTTTGATGCAAGCGCCGATGAACGCGAAACTCTGGGGTTTACCTCGATAAGATAGTACTCGCTCGAATTGGGATTTAAGGCAAACTGAACGTTACATCCGCCCTCAATTTTAAGTTCCTTTATAAGTTTTATTGCGCTATCGTTGAGCATTTTAAGGTCGTGGTCATTTAGCGTCATAATAGGTGCAACAACGATAGAATCGCCGGTATGAACGCCGACGGGGTCTATATTTTCCATTCCACAGATGGTTATAGCGTGGTCATTGGAATCGCGCATAACCTCAAATTCGATTTCTTTATAACCTTTAACACTCTTTTCAATGAGCACCTGATGAACGGGCGAAAGTTTAAACGCATTTGTACCGATTTCTACAAGTTCATCTTCATTATTTGCAAAGCCGCCGCCTGTTCCACCTAAAGTAAACGCGGGGCGCAAAACTACGGGGTAGCCGATTCTATTAGCAGCATCTTTTGCTTCATCAAGGCTATATGTTATTTCCGAAGGAATAACCGGCTCGCCGATAGACTCGCAAAGCTCTTTAAAAAGTTCTCTATCCTCTGCTCTTTCGATACTTTCACTGCTTGTACCAAGAAGCTTTACGCCGCACTCTTTGAGTATTCCCTTTTTCTCAAGCTGCATAGCAAGATTAAGACCTGTCTGACCGCCGATTCCGGGCAGAATAGCATCGGGGCGCTCATAACGAAGTATTTTTGCAACATACTCAAGGGTAAGCGGCTCCATATAAACCTTATCCGCAATGGTTGTATCGGTCATAATGGTAGCAGGGTTAGAGTTACAAAGCACCACCTCATAGCCTTCCTCTTTAAGCGCGAGGCAGGCCTGAGTTCCTGCATAGTCAAACTCTGCTGCCTGACCTATAATGATAGGACCTGAGCCTATAATGAGTATTTTTTTTATATCGGTTCTCTTTGCCATTTTATTGCCTCCAAAATCTATTTACACATACTATTATATACTATTTTTCCATCACAAACCGTCATAAGACATTTGCCGAAAAGCTTAACATTTTCAAACGGGGTTGCTCTGCCTTTTGAAATAAATTTACTCGGGTCAACGGTAAACTGTGCATTTAAGTCCCACACAGAAAAGTCTGTTTTAAGCGGTATATCAAAGCGTTTTCTGGGGTTTATAACCATAAGGTCAACAAGTTTCTCTA
>JAZQLL010000094.1:0-14287 GCA_045542675.1 Oscillospiraceae bacterium | reverse complement strand
CCGAACAGATACAGCTTGTTTGCCTTTTCGACAAGTCCATCGGTCTTGCCCTTTTCGATGAGTTTAAGTATAAGTGCGTACATAAATTATTCCTCCTTAAAGCATTGCAAGTTCCAGTTCGGAAATGCGTATTTCGTGGTCGATTGTGGTTTCGATTATGGTTGCTTCGATGTCAACCTCTTCGGGCATCGGCTCTGCTTCAGGTATCTCCCCAGCCTCCCAAGCAGTAACGGTCACTACTCCGTTGATTTCCTCGACAGTAGGAGTGCCAAAGGGGAAGTTAGGAGTGTCACAAGCAACAACCGCCCAACCTTCGGGGATAGTGCGGAAGTCACCGCTTTGATTACGATGACTGCCATTGCTGAGAGAATTGATTTCAATAATTTGCATTAGATATCACCTCAACTTGCTATAATTTGCTTATGTGGTCTGCCGCCTTTGCCTGTATACTTTGTCGGAGTGATAGCATCAATCCCAATTACAGAGTCAGCATATCTCCATTGATAGCCAAAGGCAGTTTTTCTTTCGCCAGACAAGCACCTGCGTATACTGGTGCAACTGTGATTGCCACACTCACGAGCCGCTTCTCTTAGACTGTTGAATGTTTTTAGGCGTTTCCCATCCAATGCGAATTGAACGACCTTAGAATTTACTGTAACTCTCGTGTCTGTACATACTGTTGTAACGTTCAACGCATCGTTTTTATATCTCCATTGGAAACCTCGGACAGACTTATAAACGCCTTTACAAACGCAACAAATTGCCGCTCGTGATATACCCGTTTTTTCTTCTGCAAGCATGGCACTCTCATATTCTGCTATTTTATTGCCCTGCTTGTCGAACTGCACAACAGGGATAAATTTATGCTTGTAACAATCAACATGAACTCCGTCACCGCCTAAGGTCGCGTTATAACCGTTGTGGTAGCTGTCTTTTTCGGAAATCCAATAGATTTCTCTTTCGTTCAGCACCTCGTTGTCGCATTCCTCGATGGCTTCAATTTGGAAGTTTTCTTTTCCGTGCTTTCGCATCGCTCGATAAATACGATTGTTTTCAATCTCACAATCGCGCAAATGCTCTTGCCACCTAATATACAACGCCCTTGTTGTTTGCCCGACGTAAACCTTTTCGTTGACGGAATTTGTGATTTGGTAAATTACACCCATGTCTTTCTGTGTGCGCCGTTTTCAAGCGCAAGGATTTCGATTATCTGCATTGCAGTTTACCCCCCTTTAGAGAATTGCGAGATATTTATAAGTGTGACCAGCAGAATTAAGTTGAAAATCGGACGACGACGTGTTATACCAAGTCAATGTATTGTTTTCCCATGTATTAGAACAACTATATTGGCTTGGACCGCTCCTCCAAGATACTGCCGCATTTATTCCGTATACTGCTCGCATTTCATATAGCCAATAATCCTCAGTAGTGTCATTAATTAAAACTACTTTGGGTGTGCTCTCAAAAGTCAAACTGTTCGGGTTACTGCTACCATAAGTACCAGTTCCCACATACGAGCCGGTAACGATTTTTGTCATACCGAGCGAAGTGTAGTTATTGCCGTTGGCATACTCATCTGCGCTGTCAGCTTTGCTCATACAGCATTTAAGGGTTTCCATCTGCTTGTTAGGCGGTGCATCGTTCAGCACCCAATTGCCGTTCTCGTCTTGGTGTGCGAGGGTTTGAGTAGAGCCGAGTTCGAGTTTCATTGCCTTGATATCAACATAATCACCGTCTACAACAGTGGAGGCGTCCACTCTGAGTCCGAACCGAATTTGTTCGGCATTATCGGGAACAACACTGTATGCACTAACGATTTCAGAAGATATCAAAGCTTTGACTTCGCCTATATATGCTCCGTTTGCGGATGCGAAACGAACCCAAACGCTATATGCATTCCCTTTGTTTTCGAACGAATCTATCAGTGCGCTTATATTGATGGTTTTCCCTCTAAGTTGTTTAACAACCTCGGCAGGAATATATTCAAACCATCCGTTCACACCAGCGGCTTTACTCGACACAACTCGAACCGAACCGTCTTTTACAAGAACGGAAACCGAACTTTGTGCGTACCACCTATCAATCGTATATCCAGCACCGACATACTCCGTCTGCCCCCTTTGATTGACGGGGTCTGCAAAGTGCCAGTTATCCAAAAGATTGGGCTTATTAGCTTTGCCTTGTGCTATCGCTTCAAACGCATCATCCGGCACAGCGTTTCCCTCAAGCCCCAAAAGTGTTTTAGTGGTCGGCGAAAGTGTTTCCTCACGGCTGTACGCATCAATCTTGCCAATCTTAAGGTCAGCAAGTTCCTTTTTTATCTTTGCCAGAAGTGCACTGAACTGTTCGTTTATTGCCGATGTGTCAATGCTTGTAATTGCATCGCCCATCAAGCCGCAATAATTCGCATCGAGTCTAAGGTCAGTTACGTTGTCGGCAGTTATGACCGTTGCCGCTGTCTCGCGGTACACGCTGAACAAATACAGTTCATAAACGCTCTCGGTCTGTACGATTTCGGGCATTACAGGACTTGCCGCCGCTGTGCCTTTCTTAATCACCAAATCGGTGGTATTTGTCGCCGCGTCAAACCTCACAGCCACAACATCAATTCTCGGGTTCGCCGCGTCTGCAATATCAAGCGCGAGTGTAACAGGCGCTTTATTAGCGAACACCTTGCCCGAAAAACGGCTGTTTCTTATCCAGCCAACACCCTCTCCAATGGTAACGTTGTTGTTTGTTCCGCTCACCGTGCAGGAAAAATCCTCGCCCGAATAAACGCCGCTTGTGCGCGTGCAGTTATACAGTTCCGCATCTTCGGCGGTGTACTCAACATCGTTAAGTGGATATGTAATCATTGCCATTCAATCACCTCTTGTTAGTTATTGTTATCTGCCCGACCTCTATTGTGGTCTTTGTGCTGTTTTTCTGCGATTTCTGCGTTATTCGCTTCACCCTCGCTTGCAATCGCAAATCATAATCGGGCAATAGAAGCGTGATAACATCGCCGAGGTCAAATTTAGTGCCGAAATCTTGCGCATACGACGAGAAAGCACATTCAAACGTCCTCTGACATTCTGCGAGCGTTTCAGCGCCCACGGCGCGTAATTTTGCCGCGTATGTTTCAGCCGTATCAACATCCTTTTCCCAACGCTCATTTGACTCAACTATAATCTCGCGCTTTGCTTCGCCCTCGCTCCGTCCGTCAACATCAACACGCACAGGCGCATCGTTAATGTCCGTGCCTATCACAACGCAATAGTTCTTATATTTCGCATCGGAGAATGTCAGCGAGTCAACAAGCAGATTGCCGTATTTCTCAGCATATATCGCCACGGGATTAACGCTCGGCTTGTAAAACTCCACATTCACAACGCCGTTTCCCCTTACAGCTCGGAAACCTACATCAGCGCCTTGGCAAGTCAGTGTGCAAAGTTCAAGGATTGATTTATTCCTCACTTCCTCGCCATAGCTTGCCGTTATATCCGGCGCGGAAAATTCAACGTTTGCCACTTTATCTGTGCTGTCATAGGCTTCTTTTATCGCGCTGGGGAAATCCGCATCAGCGGCAAGCGTACCAACAAATGCAACATTATCAAGCACTCTTGCCGCCATTTTACCGCTTGCAATTATAGCCGTGTCGCTTATCTCAACACTCTCAACAATCATCAGCGCCTTGCGGTCATTTCTACCAACATAAACGCCCGGACGGGCTTTGCGCATATATTCGCTTGTTTTTCTCAACTCAACGGTGAAATTCTCAACGGTGTTATATCCCTCCGCCCACAGGCAGGAAACATAACCCTCACCGATTATCGCTATTCTGTTGAGTTGTTCGTCATAAACATTAAGCTTCATACACACTCACCGCCGCAGAATTGAATGTAAACACAGCGTTCAGATTATCGCCGCCACTGTCTGCGCTTATCGTCAACAGATTTTCGCCTTGCCCAAGTTCAAAGAGTTCTGATGTCTCGTCAACCGCCACTATAATATCACTTATCTCGCCGCCACTTGCTAAAGTCGCGTGAAGAACGTTATCGCTATCACGCCATACCTTGACAACATCGCCGTAGTCAATCGCCACATTGATTTTCAAGTATTGGAATGTGCGTAGATTGGTAATAATAATGTTTTCTGCCGCCGCCTTGGTCGAAATTTCAACGTTCAGCGCCACATTAGCATCGCCGTCATTATTCACATCAACGATTTTATTTATCATTGTTTCGCCGAAATAATGCGGCTCAGAATAATTGATAGGGAAACTAAATAGCGGTTTTACTGCGCCGAGTAAGAAACGCTTTTCTTTGATACTGTAAAAGAACGGTATAGGAGCGAAAAGCTGGAGCGAAAATTTACCCTCGTCTTTCACAGGCGAAAATGCTGGAGTGTTTTTAACGTATACGCGGATATAATATTCATCGTTGAATATCAGCCGCCCACTTGCAAAAGGAGAAAACGCATTGCGCAGTTTTTTCTTTTCGGCGGGAATGTCGCCAAACAAAACGCCCGTAATTTTGAGGTTTCTGCCGTTTACGCTTTGGCTTTCAAGCACTTCGCCAATGTTCGAAAAGCCTTGAGAAGTTCCGAGATTAACACTTATTCCGTCCCCGGCATTGATATCAAAAATGTTATTCTCACCAAAGTGGAAAACTCTTCCGTTATCAGCTTCAAATCTTGCGTTATACACCGAGAAGCACCGCCCTTTCTTGCATATACAAAGCCTCTTGCATTAGATCTGCAGCGGTCTTTGCTTCGCTGTATATATTCTGCACAATGTTAACGCCGCTATTGCGGTTTGTTTCACCTCTGCGGTAGTCCTCAGCTTCGGAAGCGGTCAAAACGGCTTCGCCGCGATGAAGTTCTGCAATATATCCGTTAAACGGTACATAATCAAGACCACCAGCGTGTGAGCCGTTAACTGCCGCCATGTTTACATTGTCAAAGCTAAATATACTGAGCAATGCTTGCCATTTTTGGCTCACCCAAGCCGTCAACGCACCCCATGCATTTGAAATGCCGTTTTTTATCCAGTTAATAACCTTCTCGCCGATTTCTGTTGCAAGAGATGCCAAAGCAACAACACCATCATTCAAAAGCTGAATGATATTATTACCGATTTCGGTAAATTCGGGGCCGTGTGCCGTGAACTCATCAACAATCGCTTTCACAATTTCGGGGATTTTCGCTATAAGTTCCGGTATCGCCTGAATTAAACCGAGTCCCAATTTCGCAATCAAAACAACGCCCTTTGCCAGCATTTCGGGGCCGTTTTCTTCAAGCAACGCAAACATGTTAGTTAACGCCGTTTGTATTACCGGCAGAAGGTTTTCGCCGGTTGTCTTAACCGATTCAAGAAAATTACTCAGTAGCGTATCAATATCCGCGTTTCCGTCTGCAAGTCCGGTGAGCAAGTTCTGCCATGCCGCCTTCATCGCCGCAACGCTACCGCTTATTGTGTTTGAAGCCTCTTGCGCTGTTGCCCCGGTTATGCCCATTTCGGTTTGTATAATGTGAATTGCTTCTGTAATATCCGCAAAACTATCAATAGAAAGGTCAGCCATCTCGCCGTTTGCTTCCTTAACGCGGTTTGCATCAGCGATAAGGCGTTCCATTTCCTCTTTTGTTCCACCATAGCCCAACTTGCAAGGTTGTTAATCTGCATCTTCATTGTTAGGTTATAAATGCAGTTCAGACTATCGCTTCACCTTCGTAAAGGTGCTTTCTCACTTAGTCGTTCACGCTGGCATTACCCTTGCGCCCTGTTGTCCCCCTCGGGATTTCCAAGTCAATCAGAGAAAGTTCGCGCATCGCCCTTTATTTATGCGGCGAGCGCCCCCATTGTGTTAAGGTTATCGAGCATGGTATAGTTCGCTTTTGCAAATCCCTGATAGGCATTTTGTATCATTTCCATACTTGTGCCCATCTTGTTTGCGTTGTCCGCCATATCAGTAATGGCAACGTCAGCAACGTTTGCAGCCGCTTCGGTATCGCCGCCCAAACTCTGCAAAAGCGAAGCGGAGAAACTTGTTACAGTTTCCATGTACTCATTTGCGGAAAGTCCAGCGGTTTTATATGCGTTCTCTGCGTACTGCATAACCGCATCGGCGCTATCTTTAAACAGCGTTTCAACGCCGCCGGTTAGCTGTTCATATTCTGCGTAACTCTCAACCGCTTTTTTACCCAGCGCAACTACGGCAGCGCCCGTTGCTGCAATCGCCGCAGCGCCCGCTTTAGCCGCTGTAGCAAGGCCGCCTTTGAGCTTATCAGCAAAAGAAGATGTCTTTTTTGACGCGCCCTCTATGCCATCTATATAATCACGGTCATCAAGCGCAATCGTTGCATATAGATTAAATAGATTTATTGCCTTTACCTCCTTTCAGAGATAATCAGAGATAATAAAAAATGGGAGTGCATTACACACTCCCTTATTTCAAGCCTTTTAGCTTGTTTTTAATGCCTGTTATAATCTCGTCTGCGCTTCTGTCGTCCGTTGGCGCGGGATAAAGCAGTTCATAATACCGCTTTGTTATGTATTTGCCGCTAACGCCGTTTTGTGCGCACACAGCCGCCGTGTTTTCGGCTATATTCTTTAATGTGTCTGTGACATAAACGCGGTATAACTCGTTTTTTTGGTGCTGTGCGCAACGTGCAATAGCATAGTGCAAAAACACATCAAATCTTAGTGCGCCTCGGTATTCACCTGCGCAGATCCAGAGGATTTCTCGGTCTGCGCTGAGAAAAAAAGCGACATAAACGCATCATCGGTCAGCAGTTCTGTGCAATCGCGCATGAGCGTCAGCAAGTCGAGATGTTTTTCGTAATCCTGCGCGGTTTCGCCGTTGATTGCCGCAAATATTGCTATGAGTTCGCGCTTGTTGTCCTTCAAAAGTGCCGGAAGAGTGGTTTTGACTCTATGCATAACAAACTCTTTTGCGTTCATTCCCTCGGGTATCTTTTTCTTTGTAAAAAACTCTTTCGCCGAAGGATTTTCCGCAATAATAGCAATCGGCTCTATAATATCGGCGATAACGTCAAACACTCTCTCGCCTTTAATCTCAGACAGTTTCATTTATTATTCCTCGCTTTCAGTGCCCTCGGTGGTTTCGGGCTGTACTACAACGCTTTTATCAAGGCTGTAAAACTCCATAGGCATTTCGTTCTGCTTTTCCTTCGAAACGTGTCCGGTCAGTTCAACGGAAATCTGACCTTTGCCGTTTTTGGAGGTCTGCAGCGAAAAGCCACCGGTAGAAAGTGCATTTTTAAGGCACACGGCAACAAGACCGCCATCTGCTCTGTCGCCTACCCACCAGATATCGGAAAAATCGGCGAGCTTCAAATCGCGGCGGGGCGTAACCTTGCCGCTTTCGTCAACATCTGCCGCACCAAGTGCAAGCCTGATGCTCTCGGGGGAAGTGCCGATGGAAGTAAAGCTCATTTTGCAAGTCCAGCCGTCAAGCTTTGCAAGCTCAAGCATATTGTTGGGGCAGTTGTCAACATCTGCGCCCATATCGCTGTATGAAGGCACACAAGAAATATTGATGCCGCCGGTAGTCGCGCAGATAATAGTTTCGTCCGCAGGCTCGGCAGGCGCGGAGGGGTCAAAAGTAGTCAGCAGAACACCGGCGTCAAGCTGCAAGCCCTCAAAGGTGTTCTGCGGAATTTTTGTAAAAAGTCCCATTTTGTTCTCCTTAATTCATTGTCAGAAATTCAGCGGTTACATTGATATAGCGGCGTTTTATGCTCGGCGCGGTATCATCGGGCAAACTCTGCGCCCAAGGCGTGCCGCGTTTGAGCCACACATAGCCGCCCTCGCATTCAAGCAGCGCCCCGCCCATTCCTATTGCCTTGCTAATCTGTTCCACTTTGGCATTGGGTATTGCTTCGCTCTCGGTGTAAAACCACAAATTAACGGTCATAGAAACCTCACCGCCGCCCCACGCATCAATTACAAGGTCATAGGTGAGATATGGGAAAACCACGTCCTCGGGTACGGACGTGGCTGCATAGGCGGTCAAGCCAAAACCGCTGAAAAACTCATAAATAGCCGCTGCTTTTGTTTTCACGATGTTAGCTCCCATTCTTCCGCTGTAACTTGGCGCATATTAAGCGTTGCGCTTTCGGGCGTGAATTTATCATCGCCATCGCTTGTCACGCGGAAAATTTTGTTGTCATACAGGCGCTTAAAAACATCGTGGTATTCAAGGCTTGTGTTTTTTGCCGTTGTCACGGTATAAAAACTCGTTACGCCCTGTTTTTCGGCGGCTCTTGCTTCGATAGAGGTATCAAAAACAATTGCCGCCATAAACTTGGCACCCTCAACCCACGATGTTATAAATCCGCCCTCTCCGTCTGATACGCGCTGCTTATCCAGCATCACGCATACGGTTTTGCTCTGGTCAACAAGGCTCATATTTTCCTCCATTCTGAGAGTCGGGAACGGAAAACAGTCTGCCAACTTATCGGGCGGCCCGTTTCAGAGTCGCTTGCTTTGGTGTATGAATAACCGCCAAAACTTTCCGACTGATACGGGCTGCTAATAGCATCCTTGTTTTTCTCGTTCCATTCTGTAATCTCGTTGACCAGCTCAATAAGTGCGGCAGGCAGCGCAAGCGCCCAAACAGCACCCTCAAATTCCTCGTCTGTGAGTTTCATTTCCGCACCATATTTGTGTACTCCGTCATTGAAAACCGAGCCCACAACGCGGAAATATTGACCCTCACGCAAGTAAAGGGGAATTGTGCCGCCGCTTATGGTAAAAGTTCCAAAATGCAGACCGCCACGGGCTATAGGCCAGTTGTAATGTCGCGGTCCGTACAGATACAGCAACACCTGTTCAAACATTGCGCTGCCTCCTTGTTAGTTATTCCTCGTCCTCGTTATCAGCATTTCCGCCCTCAGGGGTTTCCTCGTCCTCTTTGCCCTTGTTGTTGTCGGGCTCAGGGGTTTCCTCGCGGATATAAACCTTTCCGTTGGCGTTGTCGCCGGTGAGAAGCGAATTTATGCGACTCTTGGTTGCCTTTGCACCCTCGGCGGGATATTCCGCACCGAGGGCATAAAAGCGGCCGTCTGTCTTATCGGAAAAAGGTCTGATTACGATATAAGGCATTTTATTTCCTCCTTATCAGACAGCATCTGCAATAGTAATCTTGGCAATACCGTCAAGATACTCAGCCCAAAGAGCCATACCCATAAGAGCGTAAGACTCACCAACAGCGGTGGAGTAATTACCCTGTGCGTGGAAGCCAATGAGGTTGGTTTCACCGTTGGTAGTGGTATAAACAAGACCCAACTTTGCGAAATCGCTATCGGAGGGGTCAATGTAATACAGGTCGAGGTTTTCAACGGGAGTTGCAATTACAGTATTGCGGGCAATCTGTGCTTCGGGGAGAAGGAACAGAGTAGAGTAGCCGAGGAAGTCCTTAATGTAAGTAAGACCGAACTGAGTCTGCACAGTGATGTTAGCAGTGCCGAGGTAGTCATAAGCATCGAGAATGTTAGCAAAGCCGACAACCGCAGTAACTTCCTTCTGCATGGTAGCGAACTTGTTGAGAACTTCGCCCTGCGCCTTCGCAAGAGCAGCCTGCCAGTTTGCAGCAGAGGCGGTGAGAGAGCCGGTATTAAGAAAAGAGTAGAAATTAGAAAGAACAACATTCTGCAGCTTAGTGAGGAATGCGTCATCGGACTTCTCAACGGCGATAGAAGCGCCGTACTTGTTCACATCTTCGATGGGAACAGCCTTTGCATACTTCTTAATGGTGAGATCGCCGTGAGCAACAGCGGTAACGGTTGCCTTGCTGTAAGGGATAACGTTGCCGGGGTCAACGTCGCCGTCTGCCAGCGCTACATCAGCGGAGTAAGAAACAAGCTGAGTGCCGGGAGCTTTGCGAATGGGGCGCATAATGCCCAGAATGTTACGGAGTGCATCCCAACTATCGGAAAAGCGGGTAACGAAATCAGTTTCTCTTGCGTTTACCTCGTTATATACGTTAGGCAGATTGTCGCGGGGGTTGGTAAGAGTTTCAGTAGGCATAATTTATAATTCCTTTCAGTTAGTTAATATTGGGGTTTTCGGCAAGTGCCTTCTGACGTTCTGCGGTAGACATTACATATCTGCCGCGCTCGTCCTTTTTATAAAGGTCAGCTTTTGTCAAAGGCTTGCCATCCATGTTGGCAGGAGGATTATGAGTTTTTGCGCCCTCAATCTGAGTGCTGACAATAAAATCCGCCCACTCGGTTTTGATGTTGTTTGCCAGTTCGTCAGCGCCCTTGATTTTTCCTTCTTCAAGCTCAACCTTTTCGAGGTCGGTAACTCTGATGATGCTATCAACGCGCTTCTCGCTGACACCGACAGAAACAAGCAATTCGCGAAATGCCTTTTCTTTGGCAGCGCGGGTTTCCTTGTTTGTCTGCTCGGTTTTGAAGTCCTCAAAGGCTTTATGCTCCTTTTCGTACTTCTCTTTATAGCCGTCATCGCCTTTGGATTTCAGCTCGTTCAATTCCTTCTGAACGTCTGCCAGCTTTTCAGCATCGGTCTTGTACTTCGACACATCAGCCTTCAAGCCGTCAATGGTTTCTGTGTGCATTTCTATGATGGAATCAACCTGTTCATCGGTGAGTCCCATCGCCTTTAGGGATTTGCGGGTAAGTGCCATTTTCTATCTTCCTTTCCTTTGTCCCCTGTGCTTCGGGGCGATAGTTGTATAAAAACCGCTGTACTTCGCGGGATTTACTAAATTTGGGTATGAAAAAGAGAACGCCGTTTTATGCGTTCTCCAGTTCGTCTTTTATGATGTTTTGATATGTCTGTTTATGGTCAGCAATAGCGGGTTTAAGATAAGGCTGCGCGCGTTGTCCGTGCGTGTGATGCCATTTGCCTTTACTGTCTTGATATACCCACGGTGTTGGTCTGCCGCCGCTTTCCGCATATTTGCCAGTTCCTAGCTCTACATAAGCCGCGTAATTATTATTCGTGCCTACATAAGCCGTGTTGTCGTCCGTCTTATGCGATATGCTGTTTCTGAGGTTTCCTGTATCAACGGGAACAAGGTCTTTTGCGTAGCCTTCCGCTTCCATTCCGCAACGCTCAAGTGCTTTAATGGCCGCCGTGCGGAATAGCTCAAGTATTTCTTTGCTGTTATCAACAAACTCAACCGACATTGGATTTCCACTCCAACCATTCTGTATAGGTCATTTCATTAACCAATTCCCATTCGCCATCTGCATTGCGGACGCGCATCTGTCTTGGCTCTGCTTCAATGCCCTCTTTTTCTGCCGTTCGCATTGTGCAGCGGCAGTTATAAAGGTCTGCAGCAACCGCGCCGTTTCTATCGCCCGGAAACATCATTTTTGAGCCGAAGGCAGAAACAAACGGCTTATCAACATCCACCGTCTGCCCATCAAGCATTGCGTGTGAATGTCTCGTGCGCTCGTCCTTGGTAGCAATCCAGCGCTTACGGACTTTAATTCCCATTTTTGCCGCTGCTTCGTATGTATCTTGCCTTCCTGCGTTCTGTGCGCCTGTTACCGCTGTTCGTGCTGCTCTCACAGCGCTTGACCACTCCATTGTGCGTATGCGCCCTTGAAGGTCTTTTGCTATGCCGTCTATGCTTTTGCCTTGGAGGATTCCGCTTGTTACCGATGCGGTAATCTGCGTTTTGGAGTATGCAAGGTCAATACCGCGCTTTACCGCCCGCTTTTCCGGATAATGTGGCATTAGGTTAGGCTCGTCAACAAGCAAGCGCTTGACCGTTTGCTCGTCCCAAAGTGTAAAGCCGACGTTGCCGTGTACTTGTTCGATGGTGTACGCAGTATAGTTTCGGTTTAGTGAGTATATTGTCGGTGTCGCATCATTGATATATGCCGCCGCAACCTCGTTTGCCTTGTAGACACGCTCTGCCAAATCATCACGAAGGCGCTCAAAGCGTTCGCCTCTGCCCATTTGAGCGAGCCGCCACGCCTTGTATTGTTCTTCCGTAATGTCGCCAGCCTCAAGGAGTGCTTTTTGCTTTGCATCTCGCGCTTTGAAGCCCTCAAAATAATCTTTAATGGTTTCGGACAGTTCCGCGCTTGAGTCGGCGTACATCCTTTTTATTCGCTTCTCAAGCGCAGCAAGCTCTTGATCAGTGAGCTTGTGTCCAATATCATCCATTTATCATTCCTCCGCAGTAGGCGGCTAAAATCGCGTAAGTTCAAGCTCACCCTTGCGCTGCATTATTTCATCAACTTCATCGGTCATTATCCACGGGAGATGCTTGAGCACAGTTTCATCATCCAGATACGGAGCAGCCGCAAGCACCATGTTTGTTTCCTCGGTTTGGTTTGCTATGCGATTCCACTTGAAGTTTGGCGTGTCCTCAATTCCAAGCAGTGCAAACAGCTTTGCGATAAAATCTCTGATGTGATACTCAAAATCACCGCATTTATCGTCCTGCGCCTGATATGCAAGGCGAATGCCGGTAGCGGTTATATCGCCGCTCAGAGCCTTTTCTGTATCGAGAAGCATAAAGTCTTCATAAAGGTCATTGCGCAGGCGATTGAGGATGCTTTCACGCGCAGCAACGGGAATATCGAGCGTGTGCGCCTCTGCGTCCATATCCGGCTCAAGATTAACAGCTTTAACAACCTTCATTCGGTCAATAAAACGCTGCAAATCTATATCATCCATGCCGCCGGTGCCTTTAAGCACCCAATAAATGCTACTTGTATCGTCAATCTGATTTGCCATGCCAGACTTAATGAAGTCGTAGCAATCTATGCTTTCCCTAATGCCCACAAGTTCGCTCTGCTTGAGGTCATTTGCATACATCGGGATAATAGGAAAGCCGGGATAGTTGCTGCCCTCAACGGCCTCAACTCCACCGGCTTCAGTCTGTTTAATTGTCTGGATGTATTTGCGCTTCTCGTTGAGGATTTTCATATCCTCGTCTTTGCGTTTTATATACTCGGTATAACCGTCAATCTCATATAGGGTGTATCTATCCGAAAAACCATTTGAGCTATATCGGATGCCAGCACGGAGAAGGCTTGTATCTTCGTCATACAGAGGCACAAAGCCCGGCTCATTCGGAGTG
This sequence comes from Oscillospiraceae bacterium, assembly GCA_045542675.1. Taxonomy (GTDB): domain Bacteria; phylum Bacillota; class Clostridia; order Oscillospirales; family Ruminococcaceae; genus SIG578. Next base: position 1,217 of record JAZQLL010000094.1, on the reverse strand, counting down.
TCCACAAAAGAGAACACTTCCAGATGGTCAAAGTTCCAGAAGCCAAACGAGCGAGAGCCAACCATTGCCTTTTTTGCAAGAGTTGACAGTTTGTTTTCAAAGTCTGCGCCCAGCTTTTCGGCGGTGTCGTCTTTCTCAAAGTTAACACCATTAGAAAGCACATACATAACCTGCTGAAGGACAAAGCGGCGGAAAAATGCGGTTTTCAGCTTGTAGTTTGCCGAAAACACATCCGGCACACTCTGGCCCATCATGTTGTAAAGTACTTTCTGAAATTTCTCTATTGTCACATTGCGCTTTGCGTAATATGCTTCAGCCGCTCTGGCAATCTTATAAAGGTCTGAGTCTTTATGCTCCTGCACAGCCTTTACAATAAAGTCCATGCGATTATTTTCGCGCTCACCTACAGCGACCAAGTCTTGATAGGTTTTCAAGGGTTATCAACCTCCATAAATAGGCGGCAAATAAACCTTGCCAACCTTGTTTTTCATTACTGTGTTGCAAAAATAGCGTATATCGTCCATTGCGTGGTCGTTATCTTTAACAACTTTATCCTCGTTTGCTTTTTCATCCCATCGGTACAAACCGAACTCACGGATAGAGTCTACGCACGAACGGTGGATTTTTATATCCCCGTCACGCAAATAAACAGCCGTTCTGCGTATGCCGTCAAGAACACCGTTGTTTGCCTGCTGAATGTGGAATTTGCGCTTCCTCAAAGCAGTAATAAAAGAAGCCGCCGAGGGGTCAACAATAACACGCTTAATGTTATAGTCCTTCGCCAACTTCTCTATCTCGTCACAATATTCTTCGTCTGTTAGCTGTTTTTGCTTCTTTCTGCCGTCATAGTAAAACTCTTTTATCCTAACAGCTTTACCGCCGTTAACGCTCCACAAGCCTGCGGAAAACGGGTTAAGAGTGCCATAGTCAACGGAGATGTAATACTCTGCGCCCTTTGGCTGTTCGTCTGTGATGTTGTTCTCGCTAAAATCGTAGACAAGACCTTCAGCAATAACCCATTCACCAAGAATATACCGCTGATAGAAAACGCCCGTGTAGAGCGATTTATAGCGCTGTATGATGCGTTCGTCGAGCGCGGGGTTATCTTCCAACATGAAATGCAAGTGTAATGCGTTACGCTCTTTTGCATTATTTATCCACTCGTTATAAAACCAATGTTGCGGAGAGTCGGGGTTGCAGTTAAACCACAGTTTTGA
>JAZQLL010000093.1:0-2139 GCA_045542675.1 Oscillospiraceae bacterium | reverse complement strand
TCCGAGCGCCTCGGGGCTTGTAAACAGGCTCATTATCTTGGGGTCGCAGGTGTCAACTGAAGTTACGGGGATGCCTGTTAAGTCTTCAACATACTTATAATGAGTCGGTACAACGTGACCTAAGCAGTCAAGTTTTAATATAGTATCGTGAAGCGAATGGAAGTCGAAATGGGTTGTTATAACTTCGGAATCGCTCTTATTGGCAGGGTGCTGAATAGGTGTGAAGTCATAAACATCGTAGCCGCCGGGGATAACAACCATTCCGCCGGGGTGTTGACCCGTTGTCTTTTTGATACCTGTACAACCTGCTGTAAGGCGCTGAATCTCGGCAGGTGAATAGCGCATATCGTGTTCTTCCTGGAACTTTTTAACATAACCGAATGCTATCTTATCCTTAATAGCCGAAATTGTTCCTGCTTTAAAGACATTCTCTCTGCCGAAAAGCTCCTCGGTATATCTATGCGCGCGCATCTGATATTCGCTTGCAAAGTTTAAGTCGATATCAGGCGACTTATCACCCTTAAATCCAAGGAAGGTTTCAAACGGGATATTATGTCCGTCACGGTTTAAATCAGCATTACAATTAGGGCACTTCTTAGGCGGCAGGTCAAATCCCGAGCCGACCTCTCCGTTTTCAAACGGCTCAAAATATTTACATTCGGGGCAAACATAGTGCGGCACCAAGGGGTTAACCTCGGAGATTCCCGCCATTGTTGCAACAAACGACGAACCTACCGAGCCTCGAGAGCCAACCTGGTAGCCATCTTCAACCGATTTCCAAACAAGCTTTTGAGCGATGATATAAAGCACCGCAAATCCATGCTTGATAATCGAATCAAGTTCTTTATTAAGGCGCTTTTCTACAAGTTCGGGGAGCGGATCGCCATAAATTTCCCTTGCTTTTTTATGGGTTATTTCCTTAAGGCTTTCCTCTGAGCCTTCGATTGACGGCGGATATGTTCCCTTAGGTATGGGGCGCACATCCTTTTCTATCATATCGGAGACCTTTTGAGGATTTGTTACAACTATTTCAAATGCCTTTTCATCGCTTAAATAGGAAAATTCCGATAACATTTCATTTGTTGTTCTAAGGTACAGGGGCGCCTGCTCCTCTACCTCGCTCTTACCCTCTGCGGGCTGAACAATCTTTCTGAAAATGGCTTGATCCTGCGACTTAAAGTGCACATCTCCCGTGGCAACAACAGGAATTCCAAGCTCCTCGCCAAGCTTAATAACAATTTTATTAAACTCTTTTACTATCTCCTCGCTCTCGACCTTACCATCGCGCACGAGAAAAGCGTTATTTCCCAGAGGCTGAACCTCCAGATAGTCATAAAAGCTCGCAATTTTCTTAAGTTCTTCCCAATCCTTACCGTCACAAATTGCCTCATAAAGCTCACCATCAACGCAGGCACTTCCCAAAACGAGACCCTCGCGATGTGCGATAAGTTCATCTTTAGGAATTAGCGGGCGGCGGTAAAAATAGTTTAGATGTGCCATAGACACGAGTTTATACATATTTTTAAGGCCGACAGCATTCTTTACAAGGATGGTTATATGATTAGGGTGGATTCTGAAGAAATCACACTCACCTGTTTTATCCTTTAGTTGTCTAGTTGTTGTAATCTCAAAATTCTTTTTAAGATTATTTACGAGCACCGCAAATATGCTTGATAGCATCTGAGCATCATCGCAGGCTCTATGGTGATTAAATTCGGGAAGTTTTAAGAATTTTGCAACACTATCAAGGGTCGATCTCTTATGTTCGGGGAAAACCTTCCAGATTATTGGAATTGTATCTATCGAAGTAAATTCATAAGGCATACCGCATCTTTTGGCGGCGGCTTTTACAAATCTAGTATCAAATGCGGCATTATGCGCAACTATAACCTTACACTCGCCGCAGAAATTATAGAACTTCTCAAGCGCTTCTCTCTCTGTGGGCGCATCTTTTACCATATCGTCGTTTATTCCGGTAAGTTCGACTATGTGTGCGGGTATAGGTTTTTCGGGGTTTACAAATGTGTTGAAAACCTCTACGACATCGCCGCCTCTTACCTTTACGGCACCGATTTCGGTTATTCTATCAAACTGCGCATTAAAGCCTGTTGTTTCAAGGTCAAAAACTATCATTTCGCC
>JAZQLL010000092.1:0-2181 GCA_045542675.1 Oscillospiraceae bacterium | reverse complement strand
ATACCCCGAAGCGTTCACCACCGCTGACAACGAAAAAGAGGATTTCATCCACAAAAATCTTGTTTTTGAGGTTGTCGGCGGAGGTGGTGAGAGGGGTTGTAGGGGAGAGAGGAGGAGGTGCCGACCTGAGGCTCCTCCTCTCTCTCCTACGCCCAACGGGCAAACATAACCCCGATGTGCAGATAAGAAAAAGGAGGAAAAAATGGTGGAGACTGTGAAATCACCCGCGGAATTAAAAACGACGCTCGATGTGCTATATGACATCTTGATAGATGCGCTCGACCATATAGCCGACTGCAAGGCCTACCTTCAGCACCGCGACGAAACGCGATATGCGACGGCGGCCTTTATCGTTCGGCCCGACCGCCCGCCCGAAAGAATCACGGTTGAGGTGATGCGAAAAATCGACTCATTACGAGAGGAGGCGACCGCGGACGGAGTACAAACAGCCGACCCCGCCCAGTAAGCGGAAACCCTACGCGCGGGCCTATAAGCGCGAGTTCTATACCACTATCACGGCGACCGTACCCCGCGAAACGCACGACAGATTTCGAGATGCCTGCCATCGTCACGGAATCTCAATGCATAAGGCTATTAAGTCCTTTGCGGAACAGTACATAGCGGCCGCCGAGTGAGAAGGCGCACGCAAACAGCGAGTAAGTAGCGAGAAGGTGCATAGTAGATGCATAGTAGATGCATAGTAGATGCATCACACTCGCGGGCATAGGTACCTCGCAGGCGACGGCATCACCCGCACAATGCGCGGGCGTATGCCTTGCGCCGTACTCGGCACCGCCTCCCGCTCGTTGTCTGCTTGCCTTTCCGCTTGCGCGGAAAAGGCGGCGCAGACTTCATCGGTATGCTCGCCCATTAAAGAATCGACTGCGGCGGCAATCGACCCGCCCACACAGGCCGCCAATAGGCGGCGCGTGGGCGGTGCCGCCTTGTCGATGGGCTCGCACCCCATCGCGACCCGCCGACACCCCCTCAAAAACCCGCGGCGGTTGACCCGTTCGCCATCGGCTACGCCGTGGCGCCCGTGTCCCCAACAGCGCCGCGGTTTTTGATTCACCCGTCGGCGGATTCGCCGCCCTCTAGCGGCTACTCCTCGGCGGGTGTGTTCTGCGGCGGTCGCGACTCCGCGGCACAAGGCCGCGTCGCCTTGCGGTGGGGCCCCGTGCGAGGGGGGGTTGCCGCAAAAGCACCACCCGCCTTTGGCGGGTGGCGGTTTTGCGGTGTGCTCGGTCAAGACCTCGCACACCCGCCTACGGCGGGAGAAACGGAGAGGACCGCGCCTGCGGGCGCGGGGGACGGATTCTCCCTCCATTGGCGATTGCGGACGAAAGGACGCGAATGTCCTTTCGTCCCTATCGGCAAGGGTGGGTTTTCTCTGCTCGTGTCAAGGCCGAAGCCGCCGTAGGCGGGAAATTCGCTCCGTACCTTTGCGAATTTCGCCTTGACACCGCGCCGAAAACACTACATATTGTAGTAGGTGCGACCGCCGAACACAAGTTCGGAAAAATCACTATTGACAACGAACGAATTTTCGTTTACTATAAGCATTAGAAAGGCGCTTGCACCGCTGTTAGATAGCCATCTACCCCGAAAAGGGGTTTTTGGAGCCGAAAGGCTTTTATGACTACGCACGGTGCAAGAGTGCGTAGTCTTTTTTTGTCCCAAAAAAGCCGAACCGTCAGCGCAGACGGGAGGCGAATACATATTGGCTCCTGTGTTCCGACCGTGCAGGAGGGGTGCGACTGCCACGCACCCGAGGCGCAACGGAGGCCAGTATGTAGGCCGTGGCGGACAGCGTTACATACAGACTGCAAGGGTTGAGCAGGGCGGCCAATAGGCAGAGGCCGCCGAAATATCGGTTAGGACAACGGCCACGAGGCGCGAAAGCGTCATACCCCAAGTGGCGGAGGTTTACCGATTCGGAGCAGTAAGGGGCGTTGCTTACTGGACACACCCTCCGAATCGGACTTGCACCGTGGGCGTGGCTCCATACGGTGACGAGGTTCTCCCTCCGTAGGGAGAACCATACCCCGAAGCGTTCACCACCGCTGACAACGAAAAAGAGGATTTCATCCACAAAAATCTTGTTTTTGAGGTTGTCGGCGGAGGTGGTGAGAGGGGTTGTAGGGGAGAGAGGAGGAGGTGCCGACCTGAGGCTCCTCCTCT
>JAZQLL010000091.1:0-3593 GCA_045542675.1 Oscillospiraceae bacterium | reverse complement strand
TCAGCCCAAAGCAGGCGGTAGCCTTGGAACACTCGCTTTTGAGAAATTAGAAGGCGCCGTTGCAGTTGAGAAAATTTCTGCAGATGCAGGGCTTGATATCGGGCTTACCCTTATCGGAATGCACCTAAAGAGCGTTGCGGTTCCCCTTCGCATCTCGGTAACTAAAATCGGCAACGCTCCCATCGTTTGCGCCCGCACAAGACCTAAGTTCATCGGCGGAATAAGAGCGCACTACGATGAGAATAAAATGTAAAATAAAAAATGAAGGCTCTCCGAAAAATTCGGAGAGCTGTTTTTTTGTAAAGGTTATGAGGTTTAGATGTCACTAATCAAAGGCTTCTCCTTGAGGAGAAGCTGTCACAAAGTGACTGATGAGGTGTGAATACAATTTAATATATCTTCGCAAACGCTCTCAAATCTTTGGTTAATATCCAGATTTGAATATCTTAATACTTTTATACCTAAATCGTTTAAATATGCATCTCTTTTTATATCATTTTCAACACCTTTGTCTTCATAATGCTGTGAACCATCAAGTTCGATAACAATTTTAGACGATGCAATATAAAAATCAACAATGTAATTACCAATTACCTTTTGTCTGTTGACAGTTACGGATAATGTTTTCAAGAAATCGTACCAAAGATGCCTTTCTTCTTTTGTCATATTCTTTCTCAAGGTTTTAGCTTTACCCGTTAATTTTGAGTTGCTTGTACTATTCATTTCCACCTCATCCACCGCAAGCGGTCCCCCTTCCCCTCAAGGGGAAGGCTTAATTATATTAGCTTTTCTTTTTCCAAAAAGCGGATAAACTCGGCGGCGGGGAAACCAACCACATTATTATAGTCGCCGCAAATCCCTTTCACAAGTTTTATAGCTTTACTCTGGATGCCGTACGCTCCGGCTTTATCTGTCCAATCCATCGTGGCGATATAGTCATCAATATCTCTTTGGGTAAGGTTATAAAACTCGACCTTTGTCCTGGTTACAAAGCCTTTTTTAAGCGCCTTTGAGCAGACAAAAACGGCGGTCAGTACCTCATGTTCTCTGCCCGAGAGAAGTGCGAGCATCTTTCTTGCATTCTCCTCATTTTCGGGTTTACCGAGCAGTTTTCCATCGCAGGACACAACTGTATCCGCGCCCACAACTACTGCATCGGGGTTTTGCTCATATATATCTTCCGCCTTAATTTTTGCCGACTGAAATGCCGAGGTTTCGGCATCGGCATTTATATCAGTAGGCGGTTCTTTTTGCGACACCGCTATAGAAAAATCAAGACCTAATTTCTCGAAAAGTTCTCTCCTGCGCGGAGAGGCAGATGCTAAAATAAGTTTCATTTATTTCACCTCACAAAAGAGTTTAGCACAACTTTTAAAAATTTACAAGCAAAAATCCCCTCTGCAAAAGCAAAGGGGATTTTCTTTTAATTTCGTTTTAGATTATTCCTCAACGATTGCTCCGATGGGGCAGGTACCTGCGCAAGCACCACACTCAATGCAAGCCTCAGAATCGATAACATAGATATCGCCCTCAGAGATAGCCTCAACGGGACACTCACCTGCGCATGAACCGCAAGCGATGCACTCATCAGTAATTCTATAAGCCATAATGACACCTCCTCAAGTGTACTAATTACTTACAAGAGTCATTTTAACACACTTTTTTTCAAAAATCAACAGGAAAATATTATTCTTCTATTAATTCCTCGTCACTATCCGACTCTTTGGTCTTTTTAGGCGGTTTTATAAGGCGGACATCATCGCGCGAATACACGCCGACGGTACTACTATCGTCCTTGCCCTCAATTCTTACCTTAAGGCTTCCCTTAAGTAAACTTACCTCGCAGACCGTTCCCTCTCCATCGCGGGTTGAAACAATGCTTCCGACTCTGGGGGTCATCTTAAGAAGTTCATCATAAACCGACTGCTCATACTTTAGGCAGCACATAAGTCTGCCGCAGGTACCCGAAATTTTAGCAAGGTTTAAAGAAAGACCCTGGTCCTTTGCCATTTTAATCGATACAGGCTGAAAGTCGCCCAAAAATGATGAGCAACAAAAAGGTCTACCGCAAACACCAAGTCCGCCGAGCATTTTTGATTCATCACGAACACCTATCTGGCGAAGTTCAATTCTAGTTCTGAAGATTGCGGCAAGATCCTTTACAAGCTCTCTGAAGTCAATTCTGCCATCCGCAGTAAAATAGAAAAGCATCTTACTGTTATCGAAGGTTATCTCAACATCAACGAGTTTCATTTCGAGCCCATGCTCCGCAATTTTTTCCTCGCAAATAGAGAAAGCCTCTTTTTCCTTTTCGCGATTTTTCTCCGCCTGCTTTATATCCTTATCGGTTGCAAGGCGCACCACCTGTTTTAAAGGCAGTACGACATTGCTATCCTCAACTTCTCCGCGAGCCTGAGCCACAATTCCGCACTCAAGACCTCTCGCGGTTTCGACTATAACAAAGCTTCCAAGCGGTGCTGACAGGTCCTTGGGGTCAAAATAATAGACCTTGCCGCCCTCTTTGAAGCGAACGCCGATTACAGTTGTCATTTATTTTCTCCTTAGTAAATTTATTTTTTAATAGCCTTATTAATTTTTATTTCCAGCGCGGTAAGACAGAGGGGCAAGCTCACATTCGACATAACCGCCGCATAAAAATCATCGCAAGACTCTAAAATTTCTATCGCCGCGCGGCTACTTACGCGGCGCGCGCTATCGACTATTTCATCATAAAGACCGCTCATACACTCGCGGCTTCCCGCTTTAATAGCGCAAACATCTCTGAAGATAAGTTTTAAAAATAAGCAAAACTCGAGCGCATCTTCCTTGTTTTTGGAAAATTTTCCAATCTCAAGGCACAAAGCCGCCTTATCGCGACCGAGCGCCGCATTCAAAACGGCGACCGCTCCGTCATAAAACCTCATTTTGTCGCCCGATGCAAGCTCTACTGCAAGCCCTAAGTTACCTCTACACAATTCTGCCGCTCTGCTAATCTTCTCTTGCGGCAGATGCGAATAGTTTTCCTCGAGGAATTTTAGCGCCTGCTCGGGTGTTACTGGCGAAAGCCTATACACCGTCACCCTCGAAAGCACAGTTGCAAGCAGGCTATGACTATTTTCGCAAAGGAAAATAAAGAAGGTGTCCTGCGGGGGCTCCTCAATCATTTTGAGAAGTGCATTCTGGACATTGATGCTCATTTTATCCGCCTCGTGAATGACGAATATCTTATATTCCGCATCATTGGGTCTTATGAGAATATTGGTTTTTATCGGTTTTATATCCTCAAGTTTCATCTGAGTTTTACCCGAAGGAAAAATCTCAAAAACATCGGGATGAATCGCCTTATCTATTTTACTACAAGCCACACAGCTACCGCAAGGGGTATTTTTTTCCTCGCAGACAATAAGGGCGCACACCTCTTTTGCAAGAGTTTTTTTACCCATTCCGCGATCGCCCTCAAGCAGTATAGCGTGCGAAAGCGAGCCTTTTAGGAAAGCGGAGCGGATTTCACCGAAAACCGCATCCTTTCCCACAAGATTTATTCGGGACATAAATTAAACCTTTTCGAAACGCTCAATATCCATTACAAATAT
>JAZQLL010000090.1:0-15397 GCA_045542675.1 Oscillospiraceae bacterium | reverse complement strand
TTTTTTGGGTCTCCAGTATGCCATAAGTGATGAAATGCTTATTTTAAAGGCTGATATTAACGGCAAAGAGAGATTCTATATGCCGTGCGGCTCAGGAGATTTTAAGGCGGCAGTAGATAAGATTTGTGATTTTTGTGCGCGAAAAAACAAGAAACCTAAATTTATGTCATTGTCGGAAAAACACGTTTTAATGTTTAAAGAGTATTTTAATGTTGAAACAAGAGAAAACAGAGATTATTCCGATTATGTTTACGAAGCTGAAAAACTTGCACTTTTACCCGGCAGAAAATATCATAAAAAGCGCAATCACATTTCGGCCTTTAAAAAGAAGTATCCTCAGTATAAATTTGAAATAATAAATGAATCCAATATTCAAAAGGTAAAAAAATTCTTTGACGAGTATGTTGAAATGTTTCCTGCAGAGGATTCTTCCGAGATTATCGAAAGAAACTGTGCTCTTTACGGCTTAAATCATCTAAATGAACTTGGATTTGAGGGCGGATTTCTCGAAATAGATGACAAGGTTATTGCCTTTACATTTGGCGAAGTAAAAAAAGATATATTGTTTGTTCATGTCGAAAAAGCGGATCGTAATTTTGACGGCGCTTACGCGGTAATTAACAATGAATTTGCTAGATACTGTTGGTTAAATCACAATATTTCCTGGATTAACCGTGAGGATGATTCGGGTGATGAGGGGCTTAGAAAAGCCAAACTTTCGTATTATCCGAGCCATCTGGCAATGAAATATGGATTAAAAATACTGTAAAGTATAGTTGCTTTACACTAAAAATGGAGGAAAAATTATGGTATACGTATTTTTAGCACCTGGATTTGAGGAAATTGAGGCAATTGCAACTATTGATATATTGCGCAGAGCGGAACTTCCTGTTACAACTGTCGGAGTTGGCGGAAAAATTATAGTTGGTGCACACAATGTTCCCGTTGTTGCAGATATTGAAGATAAAGAATTTGTATATGATGAACGTGTACAAATGGTGATTCTTCCCGGAGGAATGCCCGGAACTCTTAATCTTGAAAAATCCGATATTGTTTGTGATGCTATAGATAGAGCAAATAGTGAGGGTAAATATATTGCCGCTATTTGTGCGGCTCCGTCGGTATTCGGCCACAAGGGTCTTTTGGAGGGCAAAAGAGCGTGTTGCTATCCCGGATTTGAGGAGCAACTTTTCGGCGCAGAGCCATGCGAGGATAGAGTTGTGCACGATGGTAATGTAATTACATCGCGCGGCGCGGGAACAGTTTATGAGTTTGCACACAAGTTGGTTGAAATATTAGTCAATAAAGAGGAAGCGGATAGAATCTTAGCGTCGATGATATGCAAAAATTAAGTAGTAAGATTGATATAAGAAAAGTAAAAAATGAATTGAGGCAAAAATCTAAGATATACCGCGCCTCACTTGATTTATCGCTGAAGCAAGAGTGTGAAGCAAAAATTTTAGGTTTTATATTTAATCTCCCGAATTTTAGCGAGTTTAAAACGATTTTGTGCTATGTTTCCACACCTATTGAGGTCGATACACATAAAATCATAGAAAAACTTCTCGAACAGGGCAAAACCGTTGCAGTACCTAAGTGTATTGATGGAACAAGAGATATGAAATTCTATTGTATTTCATCATTTGAGCAACTTGAAAAGGGTACGTTTGGCGTTTTAGAGCCTAAAATCAGCGAATGCGAGAAACTCAGAGATTTCAGAAGCAGCGTTTGTATAATTCCTGCGCTAATGTTTGATAGCGAGGGCTATAGATTAGGCTATGGAAAAGGATACTACGATAGGTTTCTTTCAAAATTTTCGGGAACAAAAATCGGTATATGCTTTGAGGAATGCTTTGTGGATAAGTTGCCGCACGGATATTTTGATGTTGCGGCAGATATTTTAATAACCGAGAAAAAAACGCGCTATATTAGTGCTGATAGGACGGTGAAACAAAATGCAGGAAAATAATTTTGAGCAGAAAACAAATAATCAGTCCGAGGTTTTAGAGACTGAGGTAACTGAGCAAAATACTATTATAGAGAATGCTGAAGAGCCTTCGGCAGAAGAAGCAACATATCACAGACCCAATGCGAAGAACAAGAAAAAGAAGGGCCCGGTTTCGCTTCTTATAAGAGCAGTTGTTATTGTGGTAGTTTCCGTTTTGCTCGCAGCACTTATTATGTCGGGCTTTAAAGACATTTACGGTTTGAGTTTTTCGGAAAGCGTAGAAAAGGATGTCTATATCGAAAGAGGCTCCACTACCGCCCAGATTGCAGAAACTTTAAAGGAGAGCGGCATTATTGATAACGCTCTTTTGTTCAGAGTTTTTTGTAAATTGGGTGATACAAGCGGGTTTCAGTATGGTTATCACACTTTTAGTGATAATATGTCGTATGAGCAGATTACAAATGAACTTAAAAAACTCGTTAAGAAAAAGGATGTTGTAGAGGTAACCGTTATAGAGGGTTGGACGCTCTATGATATCGCGCGCGAACTCAAGAAAAAAGATGTAATTTCTGATATCAACGATTTTGTAAAAACAGTCGAAAGAATGGAAGTTACATACGATTATGTCAAGGATGCACCCGAAAAGCAGTATAGATACTATAAGTACGAAGGTTATTTCTATCCCGATAAGTACGAATTTTATACCGGCACAGACGACTATGAGGGAATAGCAAAGAAGTTTTTTGCAAACTTCCAGAAACATATGGATCTTGAAATCGAAAATGCGATAAAAGAATCCGAATATTCTTTTGACGAGATACTCACCATCGCTTCGCTTATACAGGCGGAAGCAGGCGATATTAACGAAATGGGTAAGGTTTCATCGGTTTTCCATAATAGGCTCAACAGTGCGCTTTATCCCAACTTGCAGTCTGATGTAACCATCAATTATGTTGAAAAGGTAATTAAGCCTACCGAAACATATCCAAATCAGGCAGTTTACGATGCTTACAACACTTACAAGTGCACAGGTTTAATGCCCGGTCCGATATGCAATCCATCAAAAGCGGCTATTCGTGCTGCGCTTTTCCCTGAAAAAACAAACTATTACTTCTTTGTTACTGATAACGCAGGAAAGTATTATTATTCAAACTCCTATGCTCAGCACCTTAAAAACTGTGCAACGGCACAAAAGGTTAACGATAGATTAAAAGAGGGTAACTAATGAGTTTTCTTAAAAATAAACCCGAGGTACTAAGTCCTGTCGGGGATATGGAGCGGCTCTCGGCGGCGCTTACATTTGGTGCGGACGCGGTTTACCTTGGCTCTACACAGTTTGGTATGCGCGCGGCAGTCGCTAAATTTGATTTTGAAAATCTTAAAATCGCGGTAAATAAGGCGCACGCGCTCGGTAAAAAGGTGTATCTCACCTGCAACACTCTTCCGAGGAATGATGAAATTGACATACTGCCCGAGTTTCTTAAAAACGCTTATGCTTGCGGCGTTGACGCATTTATTGTTTCAGATATTGGCGTCTTGACTATTGTGAAAAATGTCGTACCTGATGCAGAAGTTCACATTTCCACACAAAACGGAATAGTAAATTATGCGACAGCTAATGCGCTTTACGAGATGGGCGCAAAAAGAGTTGTGCTTGCAAGAGAACTTTCGCTCGATGAAATTTCTGTTTTGCGCGATAAAACCAATCCCAACCTTGATATTGAGGTTTTTGTACACGGCGCAATGTGTATGTCCTTTTCGGGCAGATGCACCATTTCAAACTATCTTAATAACCGCGATGCAAATAGAGGCGAATGTTCTCAGCCTTGCCGCTGGCAATATTATTTGATGGAAGAAAAAAGGCCCGGGGAGTACTTTCCGGTGTTTGAAGAGCCTGAGGGAACATATATCTTAAACAGTAAAGATATGTGTATGCTTGAGCATATTGATAAACTCTGCGATGCAGGTGTTTCAAGCCTTAAAATTGAGGGTAGGGCAAAGTCTTCTTATTATGTCGGCGTAGTGACTAACGCTTATCGGAACGTTGTCGACTATTATTTTGAAAATGGCAGTATGCCGCCTGAAGATTCATGGATGTATGAGGAAGTATATAAGGTGAGTCATAGAGAATATTCAACCGGATTTTATTATGGCAGACCCGAAAATGGCCAGTGCTATCAAAGCGGCGGATATGTAAGAAACTTTGATATAGTCGGATTTGTAACCAAAAGCGAGAACAATAGACTGTATTTTACCTCTAAAAACGGCGTTAAGGAAGGGGAAAAGGTTGAAATACTTTCTCCCGGAAAGAAGCCTATTTGTATAGAGGTAAAATCGCTTAAGAATGCCGAATGCGAGCGCGTTGACTTTGCAAACCATCCGATGTCTGATTATTCATTTGACTGTATGGATGATATTTCAATTGGCAGTATGATCAGAATAGAGAAATAAAAAAGCACTCAACTTTAGTTAAGTTGAGTGCTTTTTTTGTTGCTATGCCGCTTCGGATTCGGGTGGTTGTGAAGATGTTGGAGTCTGTTGACTTGAAGTATCTTGCGGTGGTGTGGTACTCACCGTGCCGCCCGAGTGAACCTTACAAACGCCGGGAAGATTGTTTTTAGCATAGTAGCCTGTTTCGGTACTTGTGCATCCTGCGGAAGCAAGTTCGCCGCTTGCAACGCAGTATGTGCACTCGATAACCTTATCCGAATCAATAAAGTCTTTATTAGGCTTTCCTGCCATAACTTTTGACATGATTTTTTTCCAAAGTGTTGGGGTAGAAACACTGATACCCTTAAGAGACTTAGGTGTATCGTAACCGTACCAAAGCGCCGAAACATTGTACGGAGTAAGACCTACAAACCATATATCCTTTTTATCGTTGGTGGTACCGGTCTTACCGCCGGTGGGCATATTACTGAGTTTTGCGGCTTTACCTGTACCGTATTTACCGGTTACAACCCTTTGAAGCATTTTGTTCATTATGATTGAGGTTTCTTCGCTGATAACTCTTTCGGGATTGCTCTTGTTTTCGAGAATAACATTTCCTTCAGAGTCCTCAACACGTAGATAGGTGACAGGTTTATTATAGAATCCGCCGTTAGCAAATATCTGATAAGCGGCGGCGAGTTCGAGCGGTGAAACGCCATCTGTAAGTCCGCCCAGACTCATAGGAGAAATATTAATGTCCGAAAGAACGCTGGAGCCAACTTTCTTTGAAGAAACAAGCGATGTAACTCCGAGTTTGTTAGTAAGGAAATTAAAGCTTTCCTTTGGAGTTAATGTTTGAGAAAGTTGAACGGGGATTGTGTTTACTGAGCGCTGAAGCGCATATTCAACCGGCATATTGCCAAGATAACCGCTATAGTAGTTGCTGATAACTGTGTTGCCTTGAAGTACTATTTTTTTGTCGCTCATAATGGTCGACCAGTTAACAAGGCCTTTTTCAATAGCAAGTCCATAAATGGATATGGGTTTCATTGTTGAACCCGGCTGACGAAGTGCAGAGGTTGCCCTGTTAAAGAGAAGATCACCCTGTTTTTCACCGAGACCGCCAACAAGTGCCTGAACGTGACCGTCAAGCCCGACTATAGCCATTGCAGACTGCGGAGCAACCGCTCCGTTTACTTTTGGGAATGCGGCTTGGGATTCGTACTGCTCCTCAAGTCTTTCCTGAATCTCAATATCCATCGGTGTATAAATGTGGATACCCTGATAGTTTATAACATCACGAGCATATTCGCGGCTATAACCTTTTTGCTCAACTAAGTCATCGATAATATCAACCATAACCTGATCAACATAGTAACTTTGGAATGTATTTACCTCTTCCTTAAACTCTTCTTTAGTAAACACAAGTTCCTCAACCATCGCCGCATCATATTCTTCCTGAGTGATACGTTTTTGTTCAAGCATCATTCCGAGAATCATTTCCTGGCGTTGTTTGTTTTTGTTATTTGCTCTGAAAGGACCATAAAGAGTGGGTTGCTGAGTAATTGCAGCAAGTGAAGCGCACTCGGCTAGTGAAAGCTCTGAAACATCTTTGTTAAAATAGGCTTTCGCCGCTGCCTGAACGCCGTTTAAGTTTTGGTCAAGCGGTAAAACATTTAGGTAAGCCTCAAGAATTTCATCTTTTGAGTACCGCTTTTCGAGATTTACTGCAATAAATATTTCCTTAATTTTTCTGTCAATACTGTGTTGATTTTGTCCCGTAAGGTTTTTTACAAGCTGCTGGGTAATGGTGGAAGCACCGAACTCGGTTTGATAGAATTTAAGGAAAATGTTTGCAAAGGCGAGAATTGTTCGACCCCAGTCAACGCCGTTATGGTCGTCAAAACGCTTATCCTCAACTGCAATGATTGCATTTTTCATATGTTCAGGAATCTTATCGTAGTCGACCCAGATTCTGTTTTCGCCTGCCCAGATTCGCTCACATTCTTCATATTCACCCTTTTCGTTAAGGCCGTATACAATAGAAGTATAGTTAAGGGATTCTTTATCTATATCAATATCCGCTTCGGTATCAACAAATTTTAAGATATAGATTGTAAGCGAGCCTGCGATAATGCATGCAGTCAGAACGAAAATAAGGAAAAGAGTCACAAAAGATCTTCCGAGACCTTTCATAAATCGTTTTGTCTTAGGACTATTAAGAAACTCTATAGCTTTTTCTTTTAATTCGCCCAGTTTTTCTCGGCTATTGTTCATTTTAAATTGTCTGCTCATTTATAAAATCTCCTTAGAAATCCTTGTGTGGATTTTTTCAGTTAAATTTACCCATTTATTATATCACATAACTTCCATTTTGTTAAGTGTTTTTTTCATTCTTTAGAAATTATTATAGGAAAAGTTGAATAATTCATTCGAAATTGTTAAAAAATAATTAAAAAACGGAGGTTTTTGCTTGAAAATAATGAAAAAGACAACTATTTTTTTAGCTGTAACCCTTATATTATTTGCAGTACTTATCGGGTTTTGGAGTATAAATAAATCAAAATTAACAAACGGTGTAGCGGTAAATGTAACCGAAAACGAATACGTAATAGGGGTTTACCAAGAGAAAATCGCTGTTTTTGCGCAGGGAGATCGAATTCCCATAGAGGTTTACGATGTTTATGTGTCAACCCTGCCAGAAAAGGATAGACAGGACTTGTATAAAGGGGTAAAGGTCAGGGGCAAGGCACAATTAAAACTAAAAATCGAAGATTATACAAGTTAAAAGATGCGTCAAGAGTTTGGCGCATCTTTTTTGTCATATCCCAAGGATTGTCCGAATAGTATTAAATATCCTTGTCCAAAGGAGGAGAAAATGCAAATAGTCGAAAAGATAACACAGGCGGTAGATTTTTTGCCCGAGCGCATAAGATATCCCATTATAGCAATGCAGGAAGAGGATATGCGAAGGCTTAAGGAAATAAGAATAAGGCGAGGATTTGCCGTTTCAGTTGTAACGTTGGATGGGACTTTTTTTCTTAAATATAGTGGCACGCTCTGTACAAAACCTAATGATAATTCTGTTTTAGTGGCTAGTGAGCAAGATTTAAATGAGGCGGTAATTCGGCTATGCAATTATTCGCTCCACGCCTACCAAAACGAAATGATAAACGGCTACATAACGGTAAAAGGCGGACACAGAATAGGGATTTGTGCATCTGCCGTAACAGATATGCATGGCAGAATCACCGCGGTAAAAAATGTGTCATCAATCAATATCAGAATAGCAAGGGAAATTGTCGGAGTGGCTGACAGATTAATGGATATAGTTTACAGAAATTCGATTAAGTCGGTTTTGGTTGTCGGAGAGCCATCGAGCGGAAAAACAACACTTTTGCGAGATGCGGCTTGCAGGCTTGCAAGCGCAGATTTTGATTACCAAACCGTTTGCATTATTGATGAGAGAAGGGAACTTCTATCGGTGGGTGATATGGGTAAGATGGTGGGTTGTGCGGGGTGCGATCTGCTCGATGGATACCCCAAAGCCCACGCTATGATGCTCGCCTTAAGGTCACTTGCGCCAGATATCATTGTCTGCGATGAAATTGGCGACCAAGACGATGTGTATGCCATAGAAAAGGTTGCGAATGCGGGTGTAAAACTTCTGGCAAGTATCCACGCCGACAGTTTTTCACAGCTTATAAAACGCCCACAATTTGACGCACTGATGCGTATCGGAGCATTTGATACCGCTGTTATTCTTGAAGGAAAAAATGAGCCTTGCAAAATCAGGGAAACCGTTTCGCTAAGGAGATACTGGAGATGATTTTTTGATTAAAATTATGGGATGTGCGATGCTTGTTTTTGTTTCGGTTTCCTGCGCTTTTGCATATTTATCCGGCTTAAGAAAAAGAGCAAAGGGACTAGAATATTTTATAAATTTGCTAGAGGGATTTAAGATCAAAATGCAGTACGAGTTATGTACTGTTCCTAAGTTTCTTGAAACCTATATAAATCAGGATGAAAACACGGATTTTGCACAGCTATGCTTAGAAAAACTTAAAGAGGGCCATAGTCTGCCTGATGCCTGGAATATAGCATCACAAAAGGTGTGCACGAATCAATGCATGGAAGAGGCGGACATAGAAATATTAAAACAGTTTTCAAGCAGGCTTGGGCGAACAGATCTTGAGGGGCAGATTTCAAACATTACCCTTCACATAGAACTGCTTAATAAAAATTTAGTACAAGCTGAAGAGAATATAAAAGATAAATCACGCGTGGCTATTAATACAGGAGTTTTTGCCGGGGTTATCGTTTCAATACTGCTCATCTAAGGAGAATACATAAATGGAAGTCGATTTAATTTTTAAAATAGCGGCGATAGGCATAATTGTTTCGGTATTAAATCAGGTGCTTATCCGCTCGGGAAGAGAAGAACAAGCAACAATGACCACTCTGGCAGGTCTAATTGTTGTACTTATGATGATGGTGTATGAAATAAGTGACCTCTTTGAAACAGTTAAAAGCGTGTTTGGACTGTAGGTAGGAAAATGAATTTGGTGTCGATTCTGGGAATAGGTATAGCAGGGGCATTTTTTGCGGTTTTGTTAAAGCAGTACAAGCCCGAATACGCCCTCGCGGTAACCGTTATAACGGCGGTATGTGTAACAGTTGCGGCTATAGGATGGCTAATGCCCGCCTTAAATGAAATCAGAAACCTGCTTGATAAAGCACAGATGTCATACACTAATCTGTCTGTGCTTCTAAAAGCGATAGGAATATGCTACATTACTCAAATTGCATCGGATATATGCAAGGATGCCGGACAAGCGGCAGTTGCATCAAGGATAGAGCTTGTGGGAAGAATCGCTCTCTGCATCTGTGCTATACCGCTTTACAGAGAGGTTCTCTCACTGGTTGAAACAATCATCGGGAAGGTAAATTAGATTGAAAAAGGTTTTTGCAGTTATTTTTTCGGTTGTACTGTTACTGTGTATAAATTTCTCGGTTTGTGCATCAGATGAAAACTATGAGGTATCCGCTGAGGATTATCTGCCGCAAGATACCATAGAAATGCTAGAAGATAACGGAATAAAATCATTTGACCTTGGTAAACTTGCCGAAATGGATGTGAGGGATGCTTTAGATTACATAATAAAATGCGTAAAAAAAGAAGTATCGGCGCCGCTTACGCTTATTTATGTTATCTTTCTCGTTATTGTGCTAACAGTACTTACGTCGGGACTAAGTGGCGGATTTTTAAATCTGGAACTTGAAAAGAACTTCTCGATTGTGAGCATTCTATGTGTATGTGTAAGCCTTGTTTTGCCGATTGTTTCTTGTCTCGAGGAAGCGAGAAAATTTATAGAAAACACAACAGCATTTGCCAAAGTTTTTGTTCCGGGACTTGCCACAGTTATGCTCGCTTCGGGACAGGGTAAAACCGCTCTGGGATACCAAACAACAATGATTTTTGCTGTGGAGTTTGTTTCAACTTTTCTCTTAAATACAGTACTCACGCTGCTTTATATGTACCTTGCTTTTTCAATAGTTTCAAAGGTGGCAGGGGAGTATAATCTTGATATGATAACAAAATCTATCAAGTCAATCGTTACCTGGAGCCTTACTCTTCTGATGACCCTTTTTGTAGCACTTATAACCATAAAAGGAGTAGTAGGCGCGGGAGCAGACTCCATTGCTTTGAGAACGGGGAAATTTTTTGTGGGAAGTTTTGTGCCCGCCGTTGGTGCGGCGCTCTCTGAGGCGGCTGCAACAATGTACAAAAGCGTCGGACTTATAAAAAATACTACAGGAATTTTCGGTATAATTGCGTCGGTTATGTATTTTGTCCCTCCGCTAATAAAGGTGCTTGTGTATAAATTTACCTGTAATATCGCGTCTGCCGCCGCCGAACTTTTGGGTACCGACAAAATATCGTCACTTCTTAAGGATGTTTCAACCGTTCTTAACCTTATTTTATCGGTTATTTTAAGTTATGCGGCGTTAATAATTCTCTCAACCGCCGTTATTTTGTGTGTGGGAGGCAACTAAAATGGATGCAATAAAAACCTGGGGAATATCAACCTGCACAGTGCTTGTTATTGCATCAATTGTGTCCATGATTGCCCCTAATATAAGCGGAAAAAATATAGTCAGACTCATTGTTTCGGGATTCATTCTTGTGGGAATATTGTCTTCGCTTTTTAAACTCATAAAAACCGAAAATTTTTCACTTGACGCGGTTGACACTTCAGTTTTAAGCGAAAAAGTTGATTATTCGGACGAAATAATCGAAAATCTTGGTGAGACTGTTGTGCAGTCGCTGTATCCAATCATATCCGATGAGCTCAACAAAATGGGTGTGACGGACGAGTTTGGACTAAATATTAAACTCGGAAAAAAAGATGACGGGGTTGAAATAGAAAAAGTGCATATTTCCATATCGGATAAGCATAGAAATAATGTAGAAAATCTAAAAGAGCGACTTGAGCAAAATCTCGGACTTGAAATTGCTATTGATGTAATAAACACTGAAGGGAACTAGGTTTATGCCTGTCAAGTTAAAAGACTTTACACGTAAATTAAGGCGAATTTTTGTAAGTAAAAAGAAAACTACAATCCTTATGATAATAGGGCTGGCAGGAATAGTGCTAATTGGCTTGTCAGATATGAATTCTTCGTCTGAAAAAATTAAAAAACCAAGCAAAACAGACGAAATAACTGTAGAGAGTTACATACAGCAACTTGAAAAGAAAACCGAAAAGATCGTTTCTCAGATAAATGGTGCGGGTAAAAGTAGAATCATGATAACTGCTGATACTTCTAAAGAGTATGACTATGCAGTTGACCAGAGCAAGTCGGAGGAAATATCAAATCAAAACGAACTTAGCACAGACCTTCAGACTCAAATAGTTCTGATAGATGGCGATGAGGGTGAAAACGCGCTTATTAAAAAGTCTATCGAACCTAAGATACGAGGTGTTTTGGTGCTATGCGAAGGCGCTGACGATATTGAAATAAATGAAAAAATCACTCAAGCTGTAAAAACTGTTTTGGGCGTTCCGTCAAACAAAATTTGTGTTTTAAAATTAAAATAAAAAGGAGAGAGAATGTGAAAAAATTAAATGTAATTATAGGAAAAAGACAACTTATTCTTGCGGGACTTGTTGTTGTGCTTGGCGTTGCCGTATATCTTAACTGGGAGTTTTCCCAAAAAGACATCAACTTAGGGAGCCTTAATGACAAAGTATACGGAGAAACTCAGGAAACTGCCGCAAACTTAAGTGAGGATGGCAAGGCTTATTTTGCTCAGGCAAGGGTTAACAGACAAAAAAGTCGCGATGAGGCAATTGAAAGCGTAAAAACAATGCTTACAGATGCCACCTTGACTGAGGCTCAAAAGAAAGAAATAAGTGAAAAAGCCACAAAACTTGCGCAGCTTAGTGAGTGCGAGTCGGCAATAGAAGAACTTGTAAAAGCAAAGGGATTTGAGCAATGTGTGGCGTTTATAAACGATGATAGCGCGAGCGTAGTTGTAAACTCCAGCGGGCTTACAACTGAGCAAGCTGCACAAATTTTTGAGATAGTTTTGAGCAAATCGCAGGTGAGCGCCGACAAAATTAACGTTGTAGAAGTAAAATAATCTGAATATTTATAAAATTATATTAATTTTATAGTTGTTTATTTGAAATTTTATGGTATAATAAATATGTATATTCAGGATTTTATGCAAATTTATGCATTTAACCCTAAAAGGAGGACATATTTACCATGATTCAAAACGAATACAATGAAGTAAGCAGTCTTAAAATTTCGGACGAAGTTATTGCATCAATAACCGGCATTGCCACTAAAGAAGTTGAGGGCGTTGTTGACTTAGTTTCTGCAACTAATATTAAGGGCATGTTTAAATCCAAACCTGTAAAATCTCCGGTACTGATTGACATTAACGACGGAGTTGCAATAATTGATGTTTTTGTCAAAATTAAGCAGGGCGCAAAGGTTCAAACCGTTGCTACAAGTATCCAGAAAAGAGTTAAGGACTCTGTGCAGAATATGACAGGTATTGCGGTTTCTAAGGTTAATGTCCACATTGTTGCAATCGCTTTTGAAGATAACAAAAAATAATAAACAATTAAAGCTACAGCCCTTTTTCACAAAAGGGCTTGTTTTGCTGTTTTAAACTACACAAAAAGGATAATTGAAATGACACGAAGTGAATCAAGAGAGCAGGCATTTATTCTAAATTTTGAAACCTTGTTTTCGGATGCTCACATAGCCGAGATAATTGAATCGGCGGGCGAGATACGTGATTTTAAGGTGAGTACTTTTGCAAGAGATCTTGTAACCTACACCTTCGAAAACAGAGAAAAAATCAATGAGATAATTGCCTCATACACAAAAAAATGGGATATGAAAAGAATCAGTAAGGTTTCTCTTTCTGTACTTCAGCTTGCAATTGGTGAGATTATGCAGTTTGAGGATATTCCCGTTAGCGTTACCATCAATGAAGCGGTTGAGCTTTGCAAGAAGTATGGTGGAGACGATGATTTCTCTTTTGTAAACGGAATTCTCGGCTCGTATGTTAAAACCGTAAGTCGCGCCGGAAAGGAAGAAAAATAGTGTCTGTTTTTCTTGGAATAGATACCAGTAATTATACCACCTCGGTTGCGGCGTATGATGCACAAAGCGGCAATATGATTTCTGAAAAAATGTTATTGCCAGTTTCAGATAACGCCTGCGGTCTTAGGCAGAGTGATGCGGTTTTCGCTCATGTAAAGCAACTTGGAAAGGTAGCAGAAAGTGTACTTTCGGGTATAGATGAGCCGATAGCCGCAGTGGGATTTTCGGCATTTCCTTGTGATTTTGAGGGGTCGTATATGCCGTGTTTCCTAGTTGGAAAAATGTTGGCTCAAAGTCTTTCGGCGGCCTATGGTGTACCCGCGTTCAGATTTTCGCATCAAAGGGGTCATATAGCGGCGGCATTGTACTCCGTGGATGCTCTGAATATGCTTGATGAGAGTTTTCTCGCGTTACATATCTCGGGTGGCACAACCGATTTACTCAAGGTCCAGCCGCATGACGAAAAAATAATATCAGTCGAGTGCATCGGTGCAAGTCTTGATTTAAAGGCAGGACAAGCCGTTGACCGCGTCGGAGTAATGCTAGGTCTTAATTTTCCTTGCGGCCCCGAGCTTGAAAAACTCGCTTTAAAATCGAATAAGAAATTCAAAATAACGCCTTATATCAAGGATATGAACTGTTCGCTCTCCGGCGTAGAAAATAAAGCTCAAAAAATGTTAGAGCAGGGCGGGGAACCTTGTGATATAGCAAAGTTTTGTATAGATTATATTGCAAAATCTCTGCATTCTATGTGCAGTGAGGCGGCAAAAAAATATCCCAATCTGCCATTTGTTTTTGCAGGCGGGGTTATGTCAAATAAATATATACAATCGTATCTTTCAGATACATTTAAAGGCTATTTTGCAAAGCCTTATTATAGCAGTGATAATGCGGCAGGAATCGCGGTTTTAACATCGCAGGCTTTTGATAGAAAATTGCCGCAGTTTGATTTTTCTGAGTGAGGAAAAATAGATGGAAAACGCTATAACTGTTTCTCAACTTAATAGATATATTAAACTAAAAATGGAACATGACACAAAGCTTGTGGATGTTTACGTGAGCGGCGAAATATCTAATTTCGTAAATCACAAGAGTGGACACTTTTACTTTTCGCTTAAAGATGAGAGTGCGGCAGTAAAAGCAGTTATGTTCAGTCAGTTTTCTTCAAAGGTGAAGTTCCTGCCCGAAAATGGTCAAAAGGTCATTTTAAGGGGACAAGTTTCGGTTTTTGAGAGAGATGGAATATATCAGATTTATGTTAAAGAGATTATTCCCGACGGAATTGGTGCGCTCGCACTTGCGTTTGAACAGTTAAAAGAAAAACTGTCTAAAGAAGGACTTTTTGATGAGTCCCATAAAAAGAAATTGCCTCGGTTTCCGAGTAAAATCGGTATCATAACTTCTCCAACAGGCGCGGCACTGCAGGATATGCTTAATGTGTTTTCTCGTAGATTTCCTGCCTGCGAACTGTTTGTGTGCCCCGCTTTAGTTCAGGGAGAAGGTGCCGCCAAATCTCTTGTATCGGCAATTCGTTACTTAAATGATAAACATCCGGTTGATGTTATTTTGCTCGGAAGAGGTGGGGGAAGCGCCGAGGACCTTTGGTGTTTTAACGACAGCGATCTCGCCTATGCAATATACGATTCCGAGATTCCTATAATATCGTGTGTCGGTCACGAAACTGACTTTACCATTTCGGATTTTGTAGCCGACCTTCGCGCACCCACTCCTTCTGCGGCGGCAGAGTTGGCGGTCCCCGATGAAAATACGGTAAGATTCAGAATTTCCGAACTTATGTCAGGCGCCGAAAATGCGGTACTGGGTAAAATAAAATATCTTAGTAACTCGCTGATGGGATATGTTAATCGTCCCTGCATAACTTCGGCGGATTATTATGTTAAAAGCCGAAGAGAAAGACTAAATTCGGTTATGAGTAGTACTGTTCTTTGCAATCCTCAAAGGATAGTCGATGATAGAACCAAGCGGCTTTTGGATGTGGCGGCGTCACTTAATTCCGCAATGGAGAAAAAAGAAATATTATCCGCATCGCGATTTTCAAACGCCTGTGCAAAACTTGATGCTCTAAGTCCTCTCAAGGTGCTTAACAGAGGTTACTCGGTTTTAACCCGTTGTGGACAGGCCGTTTCAATCGACAAACTACAAATAGACGATGAAATATCAGTTAAAATGAACGGCGGGGAGATTGACGCCGTTATAACAGATAAAAGGATGGTGGATTGACTTGTCAAATAATATGAGTTTTGAGGATTCACTTAAAAGAATAGAGGAAATAGTTTCGCTTCTTGAAAAGGGTGAAGTGTCGCTTGATGAGTCTTTGTCTCTTTTTGAAGAGGCAACGGCACTTTGCACAAAATGTAATAAAAAACTTGA
>JAZQLL010000089.1:0-1740 GCA_045542675.1 Oscillospiraceae bacterium | reverse complement strand
CGGAATGGGTATGCTTATGCAGG
This sequence comes from Oscillospiraceae bacterium, assembly GCA_045542675.1. Classification (GTDB taxonomy): domain Bacteria; phylum Bacillota; class Clostridia; order Oscillospirales; family Ruminococcaceae; genus SIG578. The sequence goes on along the minus strand of JAZQLL010000089.1, from coordinate 1,717 downwards.
CAGAGCCTATTTATCAGTGCTATAAAAGTATTGAGGCAAAGTCGAGCACAAAGCCCCACGTTATCTATATGTCGCCACAGGGCAAACCCTTTAATCAAGACAAGGCAAAAGAACTTCTGGATTATGAGCATCTTGTTTTTCTTTGCGGTCATTATGAGGGTGTGGATAGTAGGGTTATCGACGAGATTGTCGATGAGGAAATCTCAATCGGCGATTTTGTTGTAACGGGTGGCGAAATGCCCGCCCTGCTCGTTTGCGATAGTATACTCAGAATGTGCGATGGTGTGCTCTCTGATGATGTGTGTTTTGAGGATGAAAGTCACTTTTCGGGACTCTTAGAGTGTCCGCACTTTACAAGACCGCCCGAGTGGCGAGGTAGGGAAGTGCCCGAGGTTTTGCAGAGCGGCCATCACGCTAATATTGAAGATTGGCGCTTTAAAATGTCGCTTGAAACAACCAAACAAAAGCGCCCCGATATGTACGAAAAATATATAAAAGAGCACCCTGAGGTGCTCGAGCCTAAAAAGAGAAGAAAACCAGTAAGGGTCAAGGAAAAAACTATGCCTTCAAACCCTAATAAAGAGGCAAAAGAGTAGGAAAAGAGGTGAGCCGTTTTGGAAAATCAGTCGCAGTATGAAATAATCGAAGGAAGCGTTGAGTCTATCGTTTTCCAAAACGAGCAAACCGGCTATGTTGTGCTCGAAATGGATGTTTCGGGAAGCCTTGTTACCGCCGTCGGAGAACTCGGCGAGATTTTCGAGGGTGAAACGGTTAAACTTACCGGAAACTTCACCGCGCACCCAACCTACGGAACCCAGTTTCGCGCGGTGCTTTGCGAGAGAAGTCTTCCCAGCGGAGTTAACGAAATTTATAGGTATCTTGCCTCGGGCGTTATAAAAGGCGTGGGTGATAAAACCGCCTCGGCCATCGTCGCCCAGTTTGGTGAGAAAACCTTAGAGATAATTGAAAAAGAACCCCGCCGCTTGAAATCGGTCCGCGGAATTTCCGAGTCAAAGGCTGAAAAAATTGGCAGGGATTTTGCCGTTATATTCGGCTCAAGGAGCGTAATGCGTGAGCTGGCCGCTATGTCGATTGGGGCAGGCGAGAGCGTCAGAGCTTATAAAAAGTTCGGCGCGCGAACTGTTGATATTATAACGCAGGACCCTTATGTCCTTTGCGGCGAGGATATCGGAATGGAGTTTGAAGCGGTTGACGAAATCGCTAAAAAACTCGGCATAGAAAACGATGCACCCTGCAGAATCCGTGCAGGACTACTTCACATTGTGCGCCACAATGTGAAAAACGGGCACACCTATCTTCCCGAAAATAAACTTATCGCTATGGCAAAAGGATTTTTGACCTGTGAGGACGCGGATTTTGAGGGTGAACTTGATTTTCTGTATCAGAGCAACCTCTTGATTTCCTGCTCGGTCAAGGATAAAACCGCGGTTTTCCTGCCGATATATTATTTAAGCGAAAGTTATATTGCAAATCGGATAACCAAAATGCTGCAGGAGCAAACCGAACACCCCGATGATGTCGAGGAGCTCTTAAAAAGTCAGGAAAAGGCGCTCTCTATAAACTACGCCCGCCTTCAGAAAACGGCAATACGCCAGGCACTTACTCAAAATATTTTTATTTTAACCGGTGGACCGGGTACCGGAAAAACCACCACGCTAAACGGAATAATCTCGCTTTACGAAGCGCAAAATATGCG
>JAZQLL010000088.1:0-3775 GCA_045542675.1 Oscillospiraceae bacterium | reverse complement strand
TTGACAACAGATGCGGATGCGCAGTTTTAATTTCGCTACTTAAAAGCGAGAGTGAATTTGATTTCACCGCCGTTTTCACAGTTCAGGAAGAGGTGGGTTGCCGTGGCGCGCTTGCGGCGGGAGAAAATATAAGACCCTCTATCGCGCTTATACTCGACACCACCACCCCCTGCGATATTGACGGCGTTAGTGAAGAGAAAACTGTTTGCAATTTAGGATGCGGCGGCGTTGTTTCATTTATGGACAAAGGTTGCATATACGATAAAGGACTTTTTAACACTCTTATAAAAGTTTCAAAGGAAAACAAAATTCCTATGCAGCTAAAACGCGCGGTTGCAGGCGCAAACGATTCTTCGAGTATAAATAAGGCTGCGGGCGGAGTTCGGTGTGCATCGCTTTGTCTGCCCTGCAGGTATCTGCACAGCCCAAGTTGTCAAATAAATGTAAAGGACTTAGAGGCGACCCTTTCTTTAGCCAAAGCGGTTTTGCCCGAGTTTGCAAAATTATGATAACCGAAATTGATTTTAGGACGCTTGAATCTCTCTCGGCGCCGCACTTAAGTTTTAAGGGCCACTGCGACGCCCTACTCGTGCGCATACTTTCAAACGCCAATTGTTTTCTTTCGCACGGACTTTGCAAAGTTTTTGCTATCTGCGAGGGAGAACGACTCAAAGGAGTTTTGTGCATATACAACTCTATTGCCACGCTATCGGCGTTTTCAAAACCCGATTTGACCGAGTTGTGCTCGTTTTTACTGGCATCACAAGTGTCGCAACTCGAGTGCGAGAGAAAAATCGCGAGGCAAATTGCTAAAATCCTCTCTTTAAAGAAGGTCGACGGAGATATTCTGTACATCGACAAGCCACCCAAAGCGGAAGCTATGCACAATATTTATCAAACGCAGGATATTGCCCTCTTTTTTGATGCCGCAAAGCGAGCTAATCACAATTACAAAGGTCACGCCTTTGAGGATTTTTACTGTGATGTTTTTTACAGGTCCACCCTGCCTGCAAGGTTGTTTCTTTTAAAACACGAAGGGCAGGACAGCGCTACTGCGGCGGTTATGCACCGATACAAAAACACCTCTATCCTCTCAGACGTTGCAGTTCTGCCCGAAAAGCGCAGACGCGGACTTGCGAGCGCTATCGTGGCCGAGGCGGTGCGGCAAATAACAAGTCAGGGCGACAAAATTGTTCTGTTCAGAACCGCCAAAGAGGCAAAAGGATTGTACAAAAAATTAGGGTTTAAGCGCGAGCGGCGCTTTAGCCTTGTTATATTTTCTTAAACCAAAAGGACGACACAAAATGAAAACTTGGAAAGATTTTTACAACATTGACCCTCGACTCTACGCCCTTTCTGAGAAGGCGATGGAAAACTGCAAAGAGCAGTTTGAAAAAATCGAGGAAATAAGACTTTTTAATCAGGTTAAGGTGCTAAATGCATTTAGCGAAAACAGAGTTTCTGCGGCGCATCTGGTAGGCTCTACCGGTTACGGCTACGATGACATGGGCAGAAATGTTCTTGACTCAACGCTTGCTGATATTGTCGGTGCAGAGGATGCTATTGTGCGCTTTAACTTTATGTCCGGCACACACACCATCGCCACTGCGCTTTCGGGAATTTTGCGCCCGGGCGACAAGATGGTGTCAACAACCGGCACGCCTTACGACACACTGCACCCCGTTATCGGAATCGGCGGCAAAAAGGGCGACGGCTCGCTTATAGATTTCGGAACTGTTTACAGCGAGGTAGAACTTATGAGCGACGGTATGCCCGATTATGACGCCATTAAAAAGGCGGTTTCGGGGGATGTTAAGATCGCATACATTCAGCGCTCGCGCGGTTACAGTTTGCGCCCCTCTTACGACACAGAGACCACCAAAAAGATAATTGATGCTATCCGCGAGGTTAACAGTAAGGCTTACATAGTTGTTGACAACTGCTACTGCGAATTTGTTGACAAAGAAGAGCCGACACAGTACGGCGCCGACCTCATTATTGGCTCGCTCATTAAGAATTTGGGCGGCGGTATTGCCCGAACAGGCGGATATATAGCAGGCAAAAAGGAGCTCGTTTCGCTTTGTGCAGACAGGCTTTGCTATGTCGGTGTGGGCAAAGAAATAGGCTGCACGCTTGATATGAACCGCGAACTTTTCTTAGGGCTTTTCCTCGCTCCGCAAACGGTTGCAAACGCTGTAAAATCGGCAGTTTTTGCAAGCGAGTTTTACGCCTCTCTAGGCTTTAGTACAACCCCTCTCGCAAGCGAGAAAAGAGCTGACATTGTTCAGTGCTTACTGCTCGAAAACGCCGAAAACCTTTGTCTTTTCTGCAAGGGAATTCAGGCAGGCGCACCTATTGACTCGTTTGTAACTCCGCAACCCTCGGATATGCCGGGATATGACAGCGAGGTTATTATGGCGGCGGGAACATTCACCCTCGGCGCCTCGGTAGAACTATCTGCCGATGCTCCTTTAAGAGAGCCTTACGCCGTTTGGATGCAGGGTGCACTTTCCTTTGAAAGCGCAATAATCGGCATTTTGATTGCCGCCCAAAATATGCTTGAAAACGGCAAAATTTCCCTCTAAATTTTGTTTACAGTTTGTTATTTGACTTATCTTCAGAGTTTTTGTATAATTTAGGAAAATAGCTCGGTAAACTTAAACCGAAAGGATAAAATTATGTCTAAGATAACAGTTATCGGCGCCGGTGTTATGGGAAGTACAGTGGCTTTCCCTGCCTGCGATAATGGGCACGACCTTTACCTCGTGGGAACTCCGTACGACAGAGAGATAATCACCCGTCTCAAAAAAGATTCCTACCATATAGGTCTTAAGCGGTATTTGCCCGACTGCATCTCGTTTCATCAGATTGAGGAGTTATCCGGAGTAATGCAGGATAGCGACCTTATTGTTGCGGGTATCAGTAGTTTCGGCGTTGAGTGGTTTGCAGATGAAATTCTGCCTCAAATTAAAGACAACACCCCCGTTTTGCTTGTTACAAAGGGCCTTCACAGTAAGGGAAATGGTGAACTTTGCTCATTTGTTGATTATTTCGAGGAAAAATGTGGTGGCAGAGTTCCTTTTCACGCTATGGGCGGTCCCTGCATAAGTTACGAACTTGCCGACAGGCATAACACCTTTATCGGAATCTGCGGTTACAATCGTTTTCTGCTTAAAAAGATTCGCGATATGCTTGAAACCCCTTATTATCACATAAATACCACAACCGATGTTGCGGGTTTTGAGATGGCATCAGCCATCAAGAATATCTATGCGCTCGCCGTTTCGATGGCGATAGGCGTGGCGCAGGCGCGCGAGGGACTAGAGTGCCGCCCGCACTACAATGCCCTTTCGGGACTTCTTGCGCAGAGTATTCGCGAGATGGAGATTATCATTAAAGGTTTTGGCGGTAGCGCAGAGAAAAATATTGTTTACGGCGTTGCCGATCTTTATATCACCATCGAAAGCGGTCGAAACCGCGAAATTGGTGTGCTATTGGGCCGCGGTTATACTGTTACGCAGGCGCTCGAAAAACTAAAGGGAATGACGCTTGAGTCGGTAAGCGCCGTAAAAGCGCTCGATGAAGCCTTGAAACTTAAGGTTGCCGCAGGCAAATTTGATATGGACAAAATTCCTCTGTTTCAGCACGTAAATGAGCTTATGTCGGGCGAAAAAACGGTCGACATCCCTTGGGAAAAATTCTAAAACGCTAAAATGCCCTCTCCCATTTGGGAAAGGGCATTTTTCTATATAAAGCAGGCAGATTCTATGCAGGT
>JAZQLL010000087.1:0-3578 GCA_045542675.1 Oscillospiraceae bacterium | reverse complement strand
AAAACTTATGCTTATAGGTGGAACTATAAAAATAGTAACAAATCTTGTTTTAGTATCGATTCCTGAAATAAACGTAAAGGGAGCACCCGTGGGAACACTGCTTTGTTACATCTTCCTTTTCGTTGCAAGTATGATTTGCTTATGTAAACAAACGGGTATGGTACCCAATATTAAGGCTACACTTTTAAAGCCGTTTTTGTGTGCGGCGGTGTGTGGAGTGGGTGCGGCAGGCTCGTACTATCTGCTTAATATGATTACCGACTCAAGAATTATTACGGTAATTTCCATAATTTTGGCGGCTATAATTTATGCAATTTGCCTATTGATTTCAAAAACTTTAACAAAAGATGATATAAATATGCTTCCAATGGGGAAAAAATTTGTAAAAATACTTGAAAAAAGAGGATGGATAGAGTAAAATATATGTGGTAGGAATAAGCGGTTTTCGCTTGCTCCAAACAACAATAATTTGTGCTTTGCACAAAAATGAAGGAGAAAGAAAAATGACTAAAGTTGAACTTATCAATGCAATCGCAGCTGAGGCTGGTATTTCCAAGAAGGATGCAGACGCTGCTCTTAAAGCAACCGTTGCAGCTATCACAGATGCTCTTAAGAAGGGCGACAAAGTTCAGCTCGTAGGCTTCGGAACCTTTGAGGTTCGTGCTCGCGGCGCTAGAACCGGCAGAAACCCCAGAACTAAAGAGACCATCACAATTCCTGCTTCTAAAGCTCCCGCTTTCAAAGCTGGTAAGGCTCTTAAGGACGCTATTAAATAAGAAACCTTTTAAAGAGACTGCCGCGGCTTTTGCCGGGGCAGTCTTTTTCTCTCGGAGGAAATATGAGAATAGATAAATTCTTAAAAAATGCACGTGTTATAAAAAGAAGAACAGTTGCAAACGAAGCCTGCGATAACGGTCGTATATCGGTAAACGGCAGGGTAGTAAAAGCATCTTATAATGTCTCGGTCGGAGATGTTATTGAGGTTGTTTTCGGAACAAGAAACCTAAAAATAAAGGTCTTGTCAATAGATGAGCACGCGTCTAAGGAAACTGCCTGCGAGCAGTATGAGATAATTGAATAATTAGAATATTCACTCCCGCCTGCGAATATATTTTCGTAGAATGTATAGGGAGTGATTTTTCTTGCCAGAACAAAAAAGTACTAAACTGCCACATAATATAATTATGAATAACTGCGAAAAACTCACATTAACGGGCGTAACCGATGTGGGAAGTTTTGATGAAAATGTGATTCATTGCTACACATCCTGCGGAAGACTTACCATTAAAGGCGAAGGACTTAAGGTCGAAAGCGTTGACACTGTTGGCGGAGATATGGAAGTAAAGGGTAGGGTGTGCTCACTTAGTTACTCCGATGAGGTAAGCCGCCGTTCTTTTGTTTCTAAACTCTTTAAATAGGTGCATTTTTGATAGTAGATAACTTAAATCAAATTTATAATTTTACCATAGCCTTGGTAGTGGGCGCCGCAATGGGCACGACTTACGATATATTCAAGGTAATTCGCCTTGTCGGAGTGAATTCTAAAATCGCAGTTTTCTTTCAGGATATTTTGTTCTTTTTAATTGCAACGGTCACGCTTTTTTCGTTTTATATGCAGTTTACAGACGGCAAATTTCGTATATATTGTTTTGTCGCAGCCGCCCTCGGCTTTTGGATATACTTTAAAACAATTGAAAAACCGATATTTTTTGTCATAAAAAAGATTTATAACTTTTTTGTTAAGATTTTCGGATTTGTGTATAGAAAAATCACCTTGCCGGTGCTTAAAATAATAAAAAAACTGTCTGGAAAGGTATTTTCCTTTACAAAACACATAATATATGAATTTTTTCTACAAAAAATCTTTAATTTTTTTAAAAACCTATTGCCAAAGAAGAGGATAATAGTATATAATAATCAGAGAATATCAAAAAGAAGGAAAAGGAGGGGTAAAGATGCAGGTAGAAGGAAAAGCACAACAGAAAAAGCGTTCTTCGGGTAATGGATTAATTAAATTCATAGCGATAACTGTTGCTATTGCTTTTGCAGGCTATATTGCATTCACTCTCGTTTCTCTCCAGATTGAACTTGCGGATAAAAGGGCAACTCTTGCAAAGCTAGAGGAGCAGAAGCAACTTCTTATGATTTCTAATGAAGAAAAGAAAGAACTGATTGAAAAAAGCGATCAGGACGAGTTCGTTGAAAAAATTGCGCGCGAATATTTTGGATTTGCTTACCCCGATGAGCAGATTTATATTGATATTTCGGGCAACTAAATTTTTTCAGAGCAAAATCACCTTAAGGAGCATCTATTAGTCTATGCAGCTTGAAGTCGGAACAGTCTTAGAAGGTAAAGTTACAGGTATTACAAAATTCGGCGTGTTTGTAGAACTTCCCGAGGGAAAAACGGGTATGGTACATATTTCGGAGGTGTCCTCTAATTATGTAACAGAAATTTCTGAGCACGTTAAAGAAAATCAGATTGTAAATGTTCGTGTTCTGAGTGTTGGAGAGGATGGAAAAATCCGCCTTTCAATGAAAAAATTAAACGGAGATGAGCCTAAAGCACAGGCTCCAAAAAAAGATTTTAAGCGTGAAAGAGACTCAAAGACAGATTTTTCGGCGCCTAAAAAGAGCGAGCCCATGTCCTTTGAGGATATGCTTACTAAGTTTAAGCAGTCGAGCGATGAGCGTATGAGTGACCTTAAGAGAAATATGGATTCAAAGCGCGGTGGAGGTAGCCGTCGCGGCGGTAGATAAAAAGTGGCGAAGTGGAAACACTTCGCCTTTTTAAAAATAGAGGTAAAAATATGAAACTGAAAATTTCTTGTCCATGCCATTTCGGGCTTGAGAGCGTGCTTTCGGGAGAAATGAAACGGCTAGATTTTGAAAATGTAATGAGTGAAAACGGAAAAGTAAGCTTTGATGGTGATTTTTCCGATGTTGCCAAAGCAAATATATGCCTTAGAACTGCAGAAAGGGTGCTTATTGAAGTCGCATCATTTACAGCACTTTCTTTTGAGGACCTTTTTCAAGGTACATTGAGTGTAAACTGGGAAGATTTTATAGGAAAAACCGAGGCATTTCCCGTTAAAGGCTGGTCACTTAATTCCAAACTTCATAGCATTCCCGATTGCCAGTCAATAATAAAAAAAGCAGTTGTAAAACGACTTGAAAAGGTTTACGGAATAAGTTATTTCGAGGAAACGGGCGCGAAACATCAGATTCAGTTTTCGATTTTGAAGGACAAGGTGTGCCTATATCTTGACACAAGTGGAGAAGGGCTTCATAAAAGAGGCTACCGCAAAAACTCAAACGCGGCGCCTATTAAGGAAACACTTGCCGCAGGAATACTGGATATTGCAAGAGTAAAGCACTATAGTAAGGTTTATGACCCAATGTGCGGTAGCGGAACATTTTTAGTTGAGTCTTTCCTGCGCGCCGCTAATATTGCCCCAGGACTTAGGAGAGGCTTCGCCGCAGAAAAATGGCAATCATTTGACGGGAGTGTCTGGCGTGAGGCAAGGGGAGAGGCAATGAGCAAAATTAACCGTAATATAGAGTTTCGTGCGTTCGGC
>JAZQLL010000086.1:0-24315 GCA_045542675.1 Oscillospiraceae bacterium | reverse complement strand
TAGCAAACACCCAACTTTCCTTATTTGATGTTATAGGAACAGAGGAAAGCAGGCAAAACAAGCCCTATAAAGCCATCGTGACAAAAGTGTACGATAAGACAGGCGACGGTGGTATTGATATGTTTGATGTTGCTGAGCTATATTCCTTTTTACGGATGCTTGCTATTATCTACTTATTATTTAGCACCTCGATATGTTGATTTGAACAAAAAACAATCAATGACAATGGCGATAATTCTTACCATCGGTATGGTTTTTGTTTCATATCCATACAATTTTTAAGGAGATGATAACATATGAATACTGCAATCAGTATAGAAGGAATTGAAAAATCTTTTAACAAACAAAAAGTTTTAAATAATTTAAATATGATAATCCCACAAAAAAGCGTATTCTTTTTGCTGGGATTAAATGGTGCAGGAAAAACCACGCTCATGAAAATAATGTTAGGCTTGCTATATCCAGATGCCGGAAACATAGATTTTGGCAATTATAATAAAGAATTTGGATTTTTGATTGAGACACCTAATTTTTATGAGCATTTAACCGCTTATCAAAATCTTAAGCACCATGCACTCCTGCTTGGTTGCGAAGAATCAGAAATTAAAAGGGTTTTAGAAATTGTGAAATTAAACCCCAAAAACAAAAAGCGTGTTAGTACATACTCTTTAGGCATGAAGCAACGATTGGGTTTGGCTCGAGCACTTATGGGTGATCATGACTATGTAATGCTTGATGAGCCGTTGAATGGCCTTGATCCAGCTGGAATGGATGAGTTTAAGGATATCATTAAAGAATTGAATTCAAAATATGGTAAAACAATTATTCTATCAAGCCATTTAATTAAAGAAACCGAGAATCTTGCTACTGAGTATGCCATCATTCACGAAGGTGAGACTTTCACACAATTCTCTCAAAAGACTTGTTGGAAAACTGTAAAAAGTTATATATACGTTGCAACAACAATGAGCCAGAAATAGTTGATCTTCTTAAAACCACTGTAAGTGTAGCTTATGTGAAAAAAGGCAACGATATTAACGTATATACAAAGCAAGATATTTCTGAACTTGTATTGCTCTTAGAAAAGATTAAAGAAAATGGATACGATTGTGTTGCCGAAATGACGCAAGGCAATTTGGAAGAATTGTTTTTAGCAATTACAAAAGGAGGTGCAGCAAGTGTTTCGTATAATTAAGGCAGATTTATATAAATTATTTAACGAAATATACTTAAAAATTATGGCTTTAGTTTGTTTGCTTTATACGATAATCAAAGCCATTCCATTTTATGAAATACTTGAGAAAGTATCAGGTATTGATTTTGACTATGAATCTCAAGTTATCACCGGACGCGACGCTTTTTTACAGCTTGGATTTGATGGTTTTTTTAATTTTTTTATTCCGTTTTTAATTGTTGTTATTTTTTCATCAGAATTTGCCAAAAAAACGATTAGAAATATTGCGGCACTCAAGATAGGTAGAATTAATATATTTTTAGGTAAATATATTGTTTTTATAATCTCGGTATTTACATTAATGCTTTTTTCTGCATTGACCTCAACCGTCTTATTTTCAATTATAAACGGATGGGGTAGCCAAAATGTTTTTGTAGATATAATTAATATAATATCACTTGTATTTAGGTATTCTGCGATTCAAATTTCTTATGCAAGTATTGTTGTAGTGTTGTCGTTAATGATTCAGAATGGTGCATTAATTATTATATTATATTTTGGATTAAGTCTGGTAGAATCTATAGTTTCGTCTATGTTCCAAATGCTTGCACCAAAATCAAACATGTTTAATGCTCTTTCATATATATTTCCATCTACATATATGTATGAATTTCCTTTAATGAAAATATCAGATAATGGTTTTGTATTCTCGGCAATTTCAATTTCGGTTTATGTCGTGCTAACCGTAATAATAGGGTGTACTATAATGAAAAGAAGGGATATTAGAGCTTAAAATGAAGAACGGAAACAAGTGTATTAAATGTTCCTGTGAGAACATAATTAGAGTACCGGGACAAATCGGTGTATATGGCGCTGGCAATAATATATCTGTTGGTTTGACATATATCAAAGTCACTAGATATGTTTGCTCTCGGTGTGGTTTTGTAGAAGAATGGATAGATTCTAAAGGTGATCTGTTAAAAGTTGAGAAAAAGTACAATTAAAATGTAAAATGTTATTGACATTTTAGATAAGAAAGCATATAATAGGAATGTAAAGAACATTTTACATTCCTATTATTTTTTGGAGGTTTTAGAAATGTAAAAGAGGATTAAAGCAGATGAGATGGAAATGAGTATAAATTTCAAGGCAGTTAGAGCGTCTTGGATTTATTCACTAATATTTTTGATTGTATGGAATATGGTTTCCGTAATTAAAACAGGCGATATTGAATTGATACCGTTTATTTTATTGGTAACTGAGGCATTGGTTATGTTTGTTGTAAAGTCGATATTAACAAAGAAAATGAGCGGTGATTCAGACGATGACGAATAAATTGAAAACATTCCGAAAAGAACTAGGTTTGCGACAAGAAGATATAGCTGCCGATTTAGGAGTTACGCGCCAAACAATCATAGCTATAGAAAATGGGAAATTTAATCCATCGTTGGAATTGGCCTTGCAAATATGCAAATACTTGAATAAGCCCGTAGAAGAAGTGTTCTTTTTATAAAACTGTTTCAACCTGTACATTCTTTTGCTAATTTATAAAAGCACTTGGTCGCTAACCGATCAAGTGCTTTTATAAATTCATAGATTTTGACTATATTTTAAACATAAATCATATCATTATTCACGATTTCCGTAGCTCTGCTGCGAATGTTGTTCTTCCGAGCAACCCATACCATCTGATTCTTTGCTTTAAGCTTTTCGGTAACACCTTCTTTTTCTGCCATTTGGTTAACCAAACGATTAAACATATCTTCGGCATCCCGGTCAAGTTGCAAAAGATAATCATAAAGCGTATGTTCGTTGAGCAATTTGTTGTAAAAGAGTTTGCAATGCTTTTTAATGTATCTTAAATGTCGCTGCCCCCACATACCAATAGGCTCATGCTCCGGTTCATCCTCTCCGGCAATGATATAGTAATCACCACACAATTCGTATTTAAGACCCGTTCTTTCATCTGTAATAAATTTTGCTAACTGTTCCATAATTAAGCCTCCCTATAAACCACTTTGAGTTTCTTTTGTTTTGAGTGAATAACCTTTAATAAAACTTCATCCAAAGCATCGGTATACTTTCCATCAGCAATGAGCTTGTTTCGCATTTCGTTCATACAGTTCACGACCACCCGTCGTTCAAAATCATCCAATGCGATGTAATATTTCTTTTCCTTCATATTAGCACTCCTTTAGCAAGTCTTTGAATGGAGCTTCATCATTTACAAAAGTGTCGTATGTAAACTGTGCGCCTAAACGGAAACCCATAATAAAACTATCGAGGTTTGATTCACCGTTTACAACACTCCAAGCATTAACAAAATCGAGAAATTTTTTCTTGCTTTCGCCCGAAAGGTTCTCAGTTAAGAAATCCTCGTTTAACATCAAGACTTCCATTTGCTTTTGCACGGCTTTGTTTTCCTTAGTGCTACGTGCTTGTGGATCTAAATTGCCGTAATAAAATTCTTCTATGAATTTTCCCATAAAAATAACCTCCTTTAAGTTTCTACAATAATTGTACTTAAAGGAGGCTTGATAGTCGAATGTACAGATATAAAGAAAAAAGGACAAGAAAAAAGAGAGAAGCGAAACTTCTCTCAATTCTCTTGCCCTTCGCAATGCTCGGCGTTCCTATAAAACATAACTGTCCTTAGCAACCCTGCTCTTTTGCGTGGGCAGTTTTTTTCGTTTAAAGGTTGTAATGATTCGAACTCGAGCACCATAATACAAACATAGATTTTGCCGGAATAATCGTATATAGCCTCACTTTTCGCTTGAATTCTCAAATTCTAAGTGTTATAATGAGAAAAAAGGGCCCGTAGCTCAGCTGGGAGAGCGTACGGTTCGCATCCGTAAGGTCGGGAGTTCGATCCTCCTCGGGTCCACCAAATACTGATAAAACCGCTCTGCAGGGCGGTTTTATTTTTTATAAGCTGTTTTTAAGATGTTAATAAAATATTTATTGAATATTTGAGTAGTTTAGGTTATAATTTAAGAAAAAAGGAGTGAAAATTATGAACACAAAAGTACACCAGCTGCTTAATCAGCAGATCAACAAAGAATTTTATTCGGCATATCTCTATCTTGAATTTTCAAACTATTTTGAGGATGCAGGATTAGACGGATTTGCAAATTGGTACATGATCCAGGCACAAGAAGAAAGAGATCATGCAATGCTTTTCTACACCTATTTGCAAAACGAAAACCAGAAGGTAACTCTTGAGGCTATTGACAAACCTGACAAGGTTTTCAGCTGCCACATGGACGTTCTCAAGGCAGGCCTTGAGCACGAAAAGTATGTAACCTCTCTCATCAACGACATTTATGCTGCCGCTTACGAGGTCAAGGATTTCCGCACCATGCAATTTCTTGACTGGTTTGTAAAAGAGCAGGGCGAAGAAGAGACAAATGCCAACGACTTGATTACAAAGATGGAACTGTTTGGTTCCGATCCCAAGAGTCTTTATATGCTTAATCAAGAACTCGCCGGCAGAGTTTACAGCGCTCCGTCTTTGGTTTTATAAATCCCATAATGATAGAACTCTTAAAAGGGAAGACCTTTCGGTCTTGCCCTTTTTATTTTGATATGATACAATAAAACCGAGGTGATATTTTGGTTATTCTGATTACAGGCGCATCACATACGGGAAAGACGGCACTCGCGCAAAAATTGCTTGAAAAATACAAATATCCCTATCTGTCAATCGACCATTTAAAGATGGGACTTATACGCAGTAATAACACAAATCTCACCCCATCGAGCGACGATAATGATTTAACATCATACCTATGGCCTATCGTTCGGGAAATGATTAAAACCGCCATTGAAAACAACCAGAATTTAATCGTTGAGGGCTGTTATATTCCGTTTGATTGGCAAAAGGATTTTAAGGCAAAATATCTTGATAATATAAGATACTACTGTCTTATAATGAGTGAAAATTATATAAAAACTCACTTTGATGATATAAAGAAGTTTGCAAATATAATTGAAAATCGCCAAAATGATGATTGGTGCACTATGCAAAATGTTCTTGAGGACAATGCAAAGGTGCTAAAACTTGCAGAAGAACACAATGCAAGTTACATACTCATTGATGACGAGTACGAAATTGAAGTATAAGGGGCGGTGATGATATTGTCTTATAATTTAAAGTACCCCATTTTACTCGTACACGGAATGGGTTTTCGCGATTACAAGCACATTAATTACTGGGGCAGGATCCCGAAAGTACTCGAGAATCTTGGATGTACTGTTTTCTACGGAAATCAGGATAGTAATGGGGATATTGAAACAAACGGAAAATTTCTTGCTAACAGAATAGACGATATCATCAAGGAAACCGGAGCCGAAAAGGTTAATATAATTGCCCACTCAAAAGGTGGTCTGGATAGCAGATATGCTATTTCAGTCTTAGGTGCGGGAAATAAAGTTGCTTCTCTTTCCACTATATCTACCCCGCATCACGGCTCTAAAACGGTTGACTGGCTTATGAAATTTCCCGATCCGCTTATTCGATTTGTGGGATTTTGCACAGATTGTTGGTTCCGCTTGCTCGGGGACAAAAAGCCGAACTCGTATCGAATTTTTCGTGCCTTTACAACAACTGCTGCAGCACAATTTAATGCAAATACTCCCGACTATGATGGCATTTTATATCAAAGTTACGCTTTTGTAATGAAAAAACCCACCAGCGATTTTTTTATGTGGCTTCCCAACCTTGTGGTTGGAAAAATAGAGGGTGAAAATGACGGACTGCTCTCCCCCGACTCAGTAAAATGGGGCAATTTTAAGGGTATATATCGCGGAGCTGGAAAACGAGGAATCTCTCACTGCGACGAAATTGATTTACGCCGAAGGCCACTATCAAAAAAGGCCGCAGATGGCGTATCCGATATCGTAGATGTATACAAGGAAATCGTATCCGATCTCATAAATAATGGATTCTAGTTTTTATTAGGGGCAAAACCTTTCGGTCTTGCCCTTTTTGTTTCGATATGATACAATAAGGAGCGAAGGCAAAAGCAAAGGAGTGCTTTTATGAGAATTGGAAGAATAAGCTATTGGAGTGCAGAGTGTTTTGACAATGCAAAGACTTTGGGGCTTGAGTTTATCGAGGTTTGCTGTACAAGTGAAAATGAGGCGCGAAAATTCATTTCTCAAAAAGATGAGATAAAAGCACAAATAGAGCGCACAGGGATACCTATCTCCTCTATCGGCAGATGGAGGCACAATTATAACGAAAACGGCGCGATAAACGAAGAAAAGTTTGAGAGTTATTTACTGCTCCTTGATACCGCTATCGAGCTTGGTGCCAAGACCTTTGTTTGCGGAATCAACCTTGATGAGAGCGTAAGTTTAGAGGAAAATTACAAGACTGCCATAAAGGTTTTCAAAACACTTATACAGCGCGCCGCAGGTAGAATAAAGGTGGCCGTTCACAACTGCGACTGGTGCAACTTTATTAATTCACCTACACAGTGGCAGGTGGTTTTAGGCGCCCTGCCCGAGTTGTACCTTAAATACGATCCCTCGCACGCCTACAATCGCGGCGATGATTATCTTTCCGAACTTTCGGACTGGGGCGAGAGAATTGCGCACATTCACCTTAAAGGCGCGGTGCGCGCGGGCAAACGCAAAATTGACGATCCGCCTGCCGGAATGGACGACATAAACTGGCCTGCCGTCATGGGTATTCTATACTCTAGGGGCTATGACGGAGACCTCTCTTGCGAGCCTCATTCACCCGTCTGGCGCGGCGAAAAAGAAGCGCGCGGCATCGCTTTTACAAGAGATTACATAAAACAGTTCATTATCTAAGAGGAAAAAATGCACATTCAGTTATCCGAACATTTCACCTACAAAAAGTTACTCAAATTCACCCTGCCATCTATCGCCATGATGATTTTTACATCGATCTACGGCATAGTTGACGGGTTATTTGTCTCGAATTTTGTGGGCAAAACGCCGTTTGCCGCAGTTAACTTTATAATGCCGTTTCTGATGATTCTCGGCACGCTGGGATTTATGTTCGGAACGGGTGGAAGTGCCCTTATTTCGAAAACGCTTGGCGAGGGCGACAGAGAAAAAGCCAACAGCATCTTTTCCCTTCTCGTTTATGTTTCCATATCGCTTGGCATTATAATAGCGGCGCTCGGTATAATTTTTATCCGGCCTATTGCCGCCCTGCTTGGCGCCGAGGGAGAAATGCTAGACTACTGCGTTATCTACGGGCGGATAATCCTTTTGGCGCTACCGACTTTTATGCTCCAAATTGAGTTTCAAAGTTTCTTTGTTATGGCAGAAAGGCCGCAGCTCGGACTTTGGGTAACGGTTATTGCAGGGGTTGCCAACATGGTTCTCGATGCGCTCTTTATAGCCGTTTTCAGATGGGGAGTTGTCGGAGCAGCGGCAGCGACTGCGACAAGTCAGTTTTTAGGCGGAATCATTCCGATAATATATTTTGCCATATCGGGCAGTTGCGAAATCTGGCTCGGAAAAGCCGAGTTTGACGGCAGGGCTCTGCTTCAAACCTGCGCAAACGGTTCATCCGAACTTATGAGCAACGTTTCAATGTCACTTGTCGGTATGCTTTACAATGTTCAGCTTATGAAATATGCGGGTGAAGACGGAGTTGCGGCATACGGAATTTTGATGTATGTAAGTTTTATTTTCATCGGCGTTTTTATCGGGTTTTCTATCGGCAGTGCGCCTATTATAAGTTATCATTACGGTGCGCAGAATCACGATGAACTTAAAAGTCTATTAAAGAAAAGCGCAGTTATAATCGGTGTTACCTCTATCGCAATGGTCATCTTGGGTGAGGCGCTCGCCTATCCCCTTTCGCTACTGTTTGCAGGATATGACCAGGCGCTTTTAGAACTTACCGTTCGAGGATTTTTAATCTTCTCACTTTCGTATATCTTTACGGGATTTGCCATTCTCGGTTCAGGATTTTTCACCGCGCTTAACAACGGACTTGTTTCAGCTATCATTTCGTTTTTACGAACTCTCGTTTTCCAGATAGGCGCAGTAATGCTACTGCCGCTTGTCTTGGGGGTTGACGGCATTTGGTGGTCTGTAATAGTTGCCGAAGGCTCAGCGGTTTTGGTGGCGATAATATTCCTGTTTGCTCTTAGGAAAAAATACAAATATATGTAAATACAAAAGCCGCCCGATTGGGCGGCTTTTCCTATTTATTTTTAAAAATCACAAGTTTACTGGCTACGTAGTTTAGGATAATTACGATGATGTTGACAAGAATCTTCATTAAAATTCCATCAAACTTCAGTATATCAACCAGAAGGAACATCAAGACAAGTTCCAAAACGCCTGTCAGGGCGCGGCATCCGTAAAAAGAGGCGGCCTCACGAAGCACCGTTTTCTTTTCGCGGCTTTTACTTTCAAATACAAAAAACTTATTGGTCACAAAGGCAAACGTTACTGAAACGACCCACGAAATTATGGTCGAAACTGTGTTGGGGAGAAATAACACTTTATAACACAGAGCATAAGTGACTACGCTTACAAGTGTTGTAAGTGCGCCGAAAATAAGGTACATTATAACGGATTTATATTTTTCAAAAAGTTCTTTCACCTATGTTTCTCCCCTTTCTTTTAGTAGTTTAGCACATTTTTGTTTTTTTAGCAAGGAAATGCAAAATATTTTGCCATTTGGGGTACATAATAATAAGCGGAGGGATTATTATGATTGAAAAAGATACTGTAAGACTTCTGCGCGAGTGTGACGCGGGAATTAAAATGGGTGTTTCATCCATTGAAGATGTTTTGCCCGATGTTAAGAGCGAAAAATTGAACAAACTGCTTTCCGACTGTAAGGACAAGCACGAGGTTTTAAAAACAGATATGCAGGAGCTTCTCGACGAGTACCACGATGACGGCAAGGAGCCAAACCCCATCGCAAAGGGAATGTCCTGGATGAAGACAAACATGAAAATGATGGCAGACTCCTCTGACAACACCATCGCCGACCTCATGACCGATGGTTGCAATATGGGAATTAAGTCACTTGCCAAATACCTTAACGAATATGCGGCGGCAGACGAGCGTTCAAAAGACCTTACAAAGCGAATCATCAACTTAGAAGAAGCACTGGTGCAGGATTTAAGGCAGTTTTTATAAAAGAAAAGCACTTCCGAAAATTCGGAAGTGCTTTTTGTTAGTTTTGCTTATAGTCCTTTAGGAAATCGCCGATGTCGCGAATCGCTCCTGCCATAATATCGGGTTGAGGGAGCATAACGATTCTGAAGTGATCGTTTGTATCAACATCAAATCCGCTACCGGGAACGATAAATACGTGCTTTGCCTTAAGTAAGTCATAAGCAAACTTTTTATCGCTTGTTATGTTAAATTTCTTGACATCAAGTTTTGGGAAAACATAGAATGCTGCCTTATTCTTTACACAAGTAAGACCATCAATCTTTGCAATCTCGCGCATTGTAGCCTCGCGTTGCTCATAAAGGCGGCCGCCGGGGACTATCATCGCTTTTGTGCTCTCGGTGTCCTCAAGTGCCGCAGGGATAACGAGCTGAGTAAGCACATTCGAGCAAAGGCGCATTGAAGCCAGCTGAAAAACGCCATCCACAAATCCGTCCGCCACGCCCTTGGGACCGCTTATAACCATCCACCCGCATCTGAATCCGCAGAGGCAGTGCGACTTGGAAAGGCCGTTAAAGGTAACGCAAACGAGGTCGGGAGCCAGAGCGGCTACGGGATAATGGATCTCGCCATCCATAACAAGTCTATCGTAAATCTCATCGGTAAAAAGCATAAGTTCATGCTCTCTTGCGATCTCTATAATCTGCTCCAAAATCTCCTTGGGATAAACTGCACCGGTGGGGTTATTAGGATTTATGATAACTATTCCTTTTGTTTTGCTTGTAACCTTTTTTCTGATATCCTCAATATCGGGGTACCAGTTAGACTGCTCATCGCAGGTATAGAAAACGGGTTTGCCGCCTGCGATATAAGCCGAGTTACTCCAGAGCGAATAGCTGGGAGTGGGCATTAAAAGCTCGTCCCCATTTCCCAAAAAGGCAGTGAGCGCCATTGTTACAAGTTCACTAACGCCGTTTCCGATAAATATATCGTCGGTAGTAATATTCTGCACGCCTCTTGCAAGGTGATACTGCAAAATCGCCTCTCTTGCCGCGGGCATACCTTTAAGATCGCAGTAAGGAACTGCTTTATCTACATTTTCTAAAAGCGCGTTTCTGATGCTATCGGGCATAGTGAAGCCAAAGGTACCGGGGTTACCGGTATTGAGCCTTAAAACATCTATTCCCTCGCGAATCATCTTTTGTGATTCTGTATAAAGAGGGCCGCGGATATCAGAATGAACGGGTTTCATTCTATCTGAACGGTCAAAATACATAGGTTTCCTCCAAAAAATGCTTAATTACATTCATTATATTATAAAAGACAATTTTTTTCAATAGCAAAACAACTTTTTCTTGACATTTTTTGTAATTAGTGTTACAATTAGGTCAACATAAAAACAGGGGTGCCCTGACGGGCTGAGATTATACCCTATAACCTGATTCGGATAATGCCGACGGAGGGAGTTTTAATGTACACCTCCTCATAGCATTTGCTATGAGATTTTTTATTTTAAACTCCCCCGCAGTAGGCTTTTGTGAACCTAGGCACAAAAGGCTATGCGGGATTTTTGTTTTTATGTAAAAAAAATTGGAGGACTTTTTTATGACAAGTAAAAGAACAAATATTCACGCGCTGGCCGAGTGCGCTATCATGATAGCCGCATCGACAGTACTGTCTATGATTAAAATTTGGGAGCAACCCTGGGGCGGCTCTGTTACCCTGCTTTCAATGCTCCCTCTCATCTTAGTTTCACTTCGTTGGGGAACTCGATGGGGACTTTTAACCGCTTTTGTACATTCACTTTTACAGATGCTACTCGGTTTTTATGCCCCACCCGCAAACACCGTAATCGCATTTATCGGCGTTATTTTGCTTGATTATGTGCTCGCTTTCACTTCGCTCGGAAGCGCAAATATTTTTGCGCATTTTACAAAAAACCGCACAGCTAATGCCTGCATTGCATCATCTATCGCCTGCTTTTTAAGGTTTATCTGCAGTTTCTTGTCGGGTGCGCTTTTATGGGGAAGTTACCAGAGCTATTATGAGTGGGCAGATGGAATGAGCGTTTGGCTTTACAGCTTTATCTACAACGGAACATACATGCTTGTAGAACTTGTGCTTACCACCATAGGCGCGGCACTTTTAGTGCGCTTTGCGCCCAAGCTTTTTGAGAGACAGCAAGGATAATCTCGTCGGCTACGCCGACCCCTACCATTTTGAAAGTAAAAAAAGAGAGAGCCAATGCTCTCTCTTTTTTTGTTTTTAATAATCCATTTCGATGACGTTTACAGCCTCGAGCTGTGCATCCTCAAAGAATGCCATCTGCTTGCCTGAGCGCTCATTTAAAACAGTGTCAAAGCTCTTACCGTTTAAGGTAACCTTCTTAGACTCACTATCAGTCTTTTTATAGTTTACAGTAAACTTCTTACCCGTGTACTCAAACTCTACCGAGCAGTCACCGAACTCTGCAGGGATACAGGGCTTTAAGTAAAGTCCCTTATAATCGTATGTAATGCCGAAGAAGAAGTTATAAACTATTCTGAGGCAATACGAGGTTGTACCCGAGAGGAACTGGAAGGATGCTCTATGAAGAATCTTATCATTATTGCTATACTTATTGGTAAGCGAATAAGGAGGTGCAAGGGTCTTCTCAACGGGATGGTAATCATTCTCGATGGGAAGAATATATCTTGTAACCTTATATGCTCTCTCACTATCACCTGCAAGGCAGCAAGCTCTTGTAAAGAAGCTCTGCGCATGATTATACATCGTAGTTCCGGGGATAGTTCCGTTACCTACACGGCCTGCCTTATCAACATAGTTGGGATAGCCTTTATTGTAAGCATCAAATCCTACCTTACCAAAGCAATACTTATCAACGTTATCAACAACGCTCTTGCGCATTTCTTCGTTGGAGAAGCCTGCGATAAGTGCCCAGGCGTTTGCAACGAGGTAAACTCTCTTCTCGCCGTCGGGATCCTTTTCGCAGAGGAGCCATTTGCCGTTATCATTAAAGTAGCCGTTAAAGTAGCCATCCTTATTATAAGCGTGTTTAACCATGCCCTCGATAAATTTCTCGCGGATAGCCATATACTCATCGGCAAGCTTGAGATAGCTTTCATCGACCTCGCCAATTTCGTAGAGCCACCTAAGCATCTCAGCAAGGTTTTCAAGGTTAATGATGGTCTGAGCGGTAACGGTTACGGTTTCGCCGCGTCCGTCAAGACCGATTTTATCCATGATATCCCACCAGTCGCCGTTGTATACCTTACAAAGATGATGCTCACCGATGTTCTTAGGATCGAGGTAATAACCCATGCAACGAGTAATGTGCTCTAAAACTGTTGATTTTTCATCGCTCTCGAGCCATACAAGTTCCTCTTTTAAGAACTCAGTATCACGGGTAAACTTCATGTACTCGTTGATAAGTTCGAGTAAGAACGCGCCGCCATCGGTAAAGTATCTCATATCGTGGGGAGCGGTTCTCGAAATGGTGCTGATCTGTCTGGGCATCCAACCATCAAGCTGCTGATGCTCAAAGAGTTCTCTGATTGTCTCTTTTGTCCAATCGGGATTTAAGGGAGTTACTCCGATAAAGTCCTGACTTGCGTCACGGGTGCCGCGCATTGAAGAGGGCCAACCTCTATCGAGCGATGCTACCCAGTACATCTGGAGAGGAACAAAGGTGTTAATAAAGTTATTGTAAAGTTCATTTGAGGTCTTAATGGTGCGCTTTGTGAACAGGTCGGAATAGAAATCCTCAGTTTTCTTTACGCTCTGTGCATAAGACTTCTCATCAAAGTAAAGTGCCTCAAACTCATTCTCTTTATCGTTATAAACAACATCTTCCTGGATGGTAAGAACCTGGGTAAGAGCTTTGCTCTCGCCTGCTTTAAGGCTGAACTTATATCTGGCCGCCCAAACCGACTGGAAGGTTGAGAAACCTACGCCGTCTGCCTCGGGCATTTTGTAACCCATGGGGTTTTCATACTTAACTGCATCGGGAGAGAAGAAATTGCCTGCGCCCGAATATCTCGAGAAATCAAGCTCAACCTCGGCATCGTCCTCAAAGTCCATATTAAAGGTTACCGAGCGGAAGTCAGCCTTATTCATGTGGGGGTCATTCATCTGACCATGGATGGTGAGCATCTTATCCTTTTTGATAATTTTGGATGCAAGATACCACTCGGGAAGGTCCCAAGCTACCATCTGAGGAATATTAACGTAGGGGAAAAGCGAAGGAGTTACGGTGAAGTCCATATCCTTGCCGCTTGTGTTGACAACCTTTGTTTTCATACAAACGGTTGCTTTATCGCAGGGAACGAAAATCTCGGTAATGATTTCGGCGTTATCATACTTTGCGGTATAGATAGCCTTTTCGGGAGTCCAGTTAACCGAGAATTCAGGTTTCTTTAAATCATATCTCAATGAGGGAGAATTAAAGTTACTTACAGGCACGCCGCCGTTTAAATCGGGCGACTGCACCCAAACCTGCCACTTACTCTGGTTTTCACCGAGTTCACGCTTAATAACGAGTATACCACTTGGCGGCTGATACTGGACCTTAACAGGACCGTTCTGGTCAACATAAAGAAGTACTTTTCTATTGTTATAGATATAGTACCAGGGCGCTTTAAGTTTATCGCCCTCTTTAAGAGTATAAGAGGCGTGGTGGCTTAAATCAAATTCACCGTAAGCGCACTCTTTTTTGGCTTTGTCATAAGGCATCATTTAAGATTCCCCCTCAAAAAGTTTTGTTTTTTGCTATAAAAGGACCTCGTCCTTACTATACGAAACAATTATATCAGTAAATCATTCACATTTCAACTGTTTTTGCCGATTTTCTCTTGCATTTTAGAGCGAATTGTGTTTAAATTAAGGCAAATACTAAACCAAAAAAGCGAGGGAACATTATGATTCACAATTGGAAAACTACCGCAATTGTTTTAACCGCACCCTTCAGAAAAGATATTGACAAGGTAATTAGACTTATCGACGAGTATCTTGCTCCAAAAGGATGCAATATGATAGTTTTGCAGGTGCGCTATCGCTATGACTTCCATTCTCACCCCGAATGTCGTGGAATGGACCCTCTTACATACGATGATGTTAAAAAGTTTGTTGCTGTTTGCAAAAAGCACAACATTAAACTTGTTCCCAAGATGAATCTCTTAGGTCACCAGTCGGGCCTGCCCAACAACCCTTCTGACTCTATTCTGCACGGTCACCCCGCAGGCGTTTATGATATTCGCGACGGTCTCCTTCGCGCTTATCCCGAGTTTGACGAGCAGCAGCATGAAGATACCGTTAATTACAGCAGAAGCATCTGCCTTTCAAACCCCGCAGTAAAGCACGTTGTTTTTGACCTTATGGATGAGCTTTTAGAGGTTTTCGAGGCGGATACAATGCACGTTGGCTGCGACGAGGTATTTAACATCGGTCTCTGCGATCTTTGTAAAGATACGCCCGTAAGTGAGCTTTTTGCCAACTGGATTAACGCGCTGCACGATCATCTTGCAGAAAACGGCAAAAAGATGATGATGTGGTCGGACAGACTCTTAAAGCGTAGCGACTGCAATTATGACATATATGAATCGGCCGAGAACGGCACCGATGATGCCATAAACCTCGTTTCAAAGGACATTCTCTGTTGCGACTGGCACCACGCCGAGTATCCCTCCTTCCCCTCGGTTGACATTTATGCCAAGGCAGGTTTTAAAATGTTAGTTTCTCCCGCCTGGCGCATAGACAGGCTTAAGAAATTTATCGCCTATGCTAAAGAACACGATAAGGGACACATTGAGGGTATACTTATCACCACATGGTGTAACTCGGGTGAACTTGCCGATGTTATTTTAGAGGGCAAACCCGGAATCTGGTACCGTACCGAGCACGTTGCCGAGTCCATTCGTGTTATGCTCGAAGAAGAAGCGTAAATAAAAAAGTTAAAGCCGCCCAAACGGGCGGCTTTTCTTAATTGACAAATTTATAAATGTGTAGTATTATATTAAGGCGCCGAAAATTTGCCCCCTTAGTTAAATGGATATAATAAACCCCTCCTAAGGGTTAGTTATGCGTTCGATTCGCGTAGGGGGAGCCAAAAAGACCATCTTGTGATGGTCTTTTTTGTTTGTGTCCGTAGGGCACAACATCGTTTTGCAACATAGTTGCAAACATCTTTTAGCCATAGGCTAACATCATTATCTAACCGCGGACACAAAATGAGGTTACACCTTTCGGTGTAAAAGATGTTGTGATAAATCACAAATGATGTTTTGCACAAGGCAAAAATGATGTTACCCCTGCGCGCCTCACACTTGACACAAACGCTTTTTTTAGGTATTATAAATAAGCGCCACAGGGCGCTAAAAGATTACAAAGGAACTTAAATTATGAAAATTGTTGTTCTTGACGGCAAGTCGCTTGCCGCAAATGATTTAAATTACGATGCATTCAAGGAGTTTGGCGAGGTTACCGTCTATGAGGGAACCGACCCTAAAGACACTGCCAAGAGAATCGGTGATGCCGAGGTAATACTCACCAACAAGGTTGTTATAAACAGGGAGATTTTCTCGGCTTGCAAAAGTCTTAAACTGATACTCGTTATGGCAACGGGCTACAACATAATTGACCTTGATGCCGCAAATGAGTTCGGCGTTACTGTCACCAACATTCCCGCTTACTCTACAAACGCGGTTGCACAGTATGTTTTCGCTTGCATACTCTCCTACTGCAACAGAATTTACGAGCACAACGAGAGTATAAAGCGTGGCGACTGGATACGTAGCGACAGTTTTTCCTATCATATCGCTCCCCTCTATGAGATTTCGGGCAAGACGCTCGGCGTTGTCGGTTTCGGCGCTATCGGAAAGGCGGTCTGCAAGATCGCAAAAGCCTTTAATATGAATGTTTTAGTGTACAGCAGAACTATTTATCCGCAGTTTGAGGACGAGAAACTTAAGTTTGTAGACCTCTATACCCTGCTTGAAAATTCCGACTTTATCTCGCTTCACTGTCCGCTAACTCCCAAGACCGAAAAACTTATCGGCGAGGCGGAATTTAATATGATGAAGCCCAATGCTATGCTTATAAACTCCTCGCGCGGACCCGTTGTTGATGAGGCGGCGCTCGCAAATGCGCTTAAAGAGGGCAAAATTGCGGCTGCGGCACTTGATGTGCTCTGCCAGGAGCCTATGAGTGCAGACTGTCCGCTTATCGACGCTCCCAACCTCTCTATTACTCCCCACATTGCCTGGGCACCGCTTGAGACAAGACAGCGTCTTATCGACATTGCGATAGGAAATCTTAAAAGTTTTCTTGACGGCGAGCCTCAGAATGTTGTAAACGGAAAATAAAAAAATCGGTGCAGGTTTCTGCACCGATTTTTATTTTACTCATAAATTCTTTCAACTCTTTTTGAAACATCGCAGGCTATCTGATAATTGATAGTATCCGAAAGGGTAGCGAGTTCTTCTATCGGAAGAAACTCATCACCGCTTTGTCCGAAAAGGGTTGCGGTTGAGAGAAACTGTGCATCAGGAATGTCGGTTACATCAACCATAAACTGATCCATACACACCCTGCCGACTATTTTTGCCCTTTTACCGCAGACAAGCACATAACCTGCGCTATTAGAACGGTGGTAGCCGTCTCCATATCCGCAGGCAACGGTTGCGATACGCATTTTTTTAGGTGCCACAAAGGTTGCACCGTAACTTACGGTTGCGCCCTTTTCGACCTCTTTAACATGCGAAATTGTAGCTCGAAGCTGCATTGCGGGTTTAATACCTATGTAGGTTTCCTTATCGTCGGGATTAGGAGAAAGGCCGTATGTCACTATTCCCGCTCTTACCATATCAAGCTGGAATTCGGGATACCTGAATATTGCGGCACTATTTGAGCAGTGCTTTAACTTAAGCTCGATTCCAAGCTTTTCACACTCACTGCAAAGGCGCACAAATTTCTCATACTGATTTTTTGTAAACTCCTCGCTCTGAGCGGTGAGAACATCGGCGCAGGAAAGGTGGGTGAACGCGCCCTCAACCTCTATGCCAAGAAGGCTGGCTGCCGAAAAAGCGCTCTGACTATCGGTGAATCCGATTCTGCCCATACCTGTATCAAAGGCGAGGTGGCACCTTACCGACACGTTATCCTTCTTACAGTTTTCGGACAGTGCCTTTGCAAAATCCGAGCCGTAAACTGTCTGAACAATATCGTTTTCCGCCAAATCTTTAGCCGACTGAGGCGGGGTGAAGCCTAATATAAGAATATTACTCTCGGGCAATATTTCTCTTAAAAGGAGAGCCTCATCAAGCGTTGCAACCGCAAAATCGCTGACGCCGATACTGTAAAGTCGCTTTGCAACCTCTACCATTCCGTGACCGTAGGCGTCCGCTTTTATAGCGACCATAAGGCGGGTTTCGGCCTTAAGTTTTTCCCGCATAAGTCTCACGTTATGCTCAATGTTATCGAGACTTATATAGGCGGTAGTTTTATACATCACGCTTCTCTCCTTTCCTAAATTTACGCGGAAAAATCTCCCGAATGTTCGGGAGATTTCTTATTTTATCCAATTTTTGCTAAAGTTACGCCCTTATAGTAGTGGCAAACTATTTTTTCGAAATTCCAACCTTGTTTAATAGCATAAAAATGCGCTCCCCACTGACTCATACCGGCGCCGTGACCGTAGCCTTTTGTGGTGAAAACGAAGCTGCCATTTGAATACTTGACATCAAAGCAGGCACTCCTTAAACCGAGCATATCACGCACAGTTTTACCGGTGGTAGTTTTACCTGCGACAACTATTTTTCCGACATAGTTACCGCTTGTATAACCGCCGCTATTTTTGTCAAGGAATCTAAACCAGGTAACAGGGTCGCCGCTGGGGGTAACCCCGAGTTTATTTTGAATTTTACTCTTTACTGTATCTGCTGACAGGGTTTTTGTAACCTTATAAACTGCTTTACTCTGCGCGGTATCTGCCAGATAATCATATTTACTCTCTACTGCGACAAGATATGCCCTTGCGCCGCCCCAAACCTCTTTAGACGCCTGGGTGCTGCCTGCTGAGCAGGCGTGATACGGCGAGTAAATAGCCTTACCATTATAAGTTGCAATAATGTTATAAACCTCTTCAACCGCCTGGTCAACCTTACTCGGAACGGTATTTTTATAGCCTACCGAGGGGATGGAGCCGCTATCGTTATAATATTTTATATAGGTGTGGGTTGCGACTACCTGTGCCTTTATTGCCTCAAGGGTCATAGCGTTATTCATTTCGTTGGCAACAACATGCTTAAGCGCCTCTTTTACGGGCAGGCTATAAGTGGTTGAGCCCGATTTGAACTTAAGAATTTCCACGCCACCTTCGCTATATTTAGGCGCAATATTGTACGAAAGATAGTTAACTGCAGGCGCGGGAGTCTGTGTGTCGCGATTTAGCGGCAACATATTAAAGAACGACGAATGCTCTACATTTTGCGGGGGGACCGCCTGCGATGAGGAGCCTAAGCTACCCTGTGAAGACGAGGGCTTCTGCGACGAGGAGCCCGAACTGCCTTGCGATGACGAAGGCTTCTGCGATGACGAAGGCTTCTGCGATGAAGAGCTACCCGGCTTCTGAGATGAACTCGGCGCGTCGGGCACGATTTCTTCGGTGGGCTTTTCCTTAAACTTTGTAGGTTTTAAAGTTTCGTCCTTAACATTATAAAGTTCATAATCGTTACTTATCTGCGGAATTTCGATTTCTTCAAAAAATTCTTCCTGATTTGCCATAACCTCTTCGTCAACGATATAATCTATCGAAGTGACCTTGGATGCGGCAGGCGCGGCGGCGGCACTGACTAATACAGTTGACACCAGCGAAATTGCCGAAAGAATTATTTTTAAACTTGACTTCATACGATTCTCCTTTTTTTGAAAGTACACCGTTTGTTATCAATTCTAAGTTATTATACACCATTTTTTCGTAAAAATCAATTTTTCAGAGCAATTAATGGCATCATAGATACATTTTATCCAAATATTATCTAAGTACAAAACTAAAATTTTGTAGATTTTGCACAGTATTTTTGCTCATTTTTGGAAATAGCGAGATTTTGTTTTTTTAAAAGCGCGACGGAAAAATCATCTTTTTCGGCTTTTTCGAAACATTTTTAAGAAAAAATAAAAAAACACTTGATTTTATAATAATAATTTGATAAAATATCAATGTTATGCCGAGCATTGCTTTTAATTTACGGCAATTATGGCAGGCCGAAGGCTTTTGGCCTTCCATTTATCCATAAGTTTAAGACGCATCAAGGAGGTGCATTTTCATGGCAAAATGCGATATCTGCAACAAAGGTGTTACCTTTGGAATTAAGGTTTCTCACTCACACAGACGTGCTAACCGCGCTTGGAAGCCCAATGTTATGAGAGTAAAGGCTATCGTTGATGGTAAGCCCTGTCACATTCATGTTTGCAGCCGTTGCCTGCGTTCCGGCAAGGTAACCCGCGCTATCTAATCTGAATTTGATACTAAAAAAAGAGAGGCAATGCCTCTCTTTTTTTATTTGTTCTTTTGTATGAGGTTTCTTATCTGGTCGGTTATGGAGGCTATCTCCTTATTTGACCTTCCCTTGCAGGTTTTAACAAACGAAAGGAGTTCTTCTGCCGCGGAAATAAGTGCACGATAAAGCGCAAGCGCCCTTTGATTTGCGGGTCTGACTTCCTCTGCTACAGGAACAGGCTCGGTTACAATTTCCATATTATCGTCAAAAAGACTGTAAACACTGCCGCTATAAGGAGCAAAGGCATTGTAGCCCATTTCCTTTAATGTGTTGGTAAAATCAATGCAGGCTTCATCGTCGCCATGGTTTACAAACACCCTCTTAGGCTTGGGGCTTACACAGGAGAGCCACTCTATAAGCCCTTCCTTATCAGCGTGACCACTGACGCCGCCGAGGTAGGAAATTTGCGCCTTTACCTCAACTTCTTCTCCGAAAAGTTTAACCTTAGTCGCGCCGTTATAGATATGTCTGCCGAGTGTTCCCTCTGCCTGATAGCCAACAAAAAGGATGGTTGACTCGGGGCGCCACAAGTTATGTTTTAAGTGATGTCTGATTCTGCCCGCCTCACACATTCCGCTGGCGGAAATGATAACTTTAGGGCGAGGATTTTCGTTTATGAGTTTAGATTCATCACTGGTTTTGGAGCAGATAAGCCCATCAAACCAGAAGGGATTTATTCCCATTTTCACGAGATCCGCCGCCTCGCCGTCGATACTGTCAATATTTGTCTGGATGTATATTTTGGTGGCTTCCTCGGCGAGAGGGCTGTCAACATAAACCTCAAATCCGTCAAAACCGCGCACCATTTTATCTTCTTTTATTTTGCGGATATAGTAGAGGATTTCCTGAGTTCTGCCCACCGCAAATGAAGGAATTACCACATTACCGCCGCGGTCAAAGGTTTTTTGGATAATCTCGGCAAGAAACTCGATTTTATCGGGAGTTTCACCATGAAGCCTATTGCCATAGGTCGACTCGATTATAACACAATCCGCCTCACTAACGCCCTTAGGATCATTTACTATGGGGCGGTTTTTATTACCGACGTCGCCGCTAAAGAGAAGTTTTTCGGTTTTTCCGTTTTCGGTTACCCAAATTTCAATACAAGCCGAGCCGAGAAGGTGGCCTATATCGGTAAATCTTATCTCAACGTTTTCGAGCACGCGGATTTTTTCTCCGTAAGTGCAGGGGCGCAGGTTATGTATGATATTTTCGGCATCTGCCATAGTGTAAAGCGGAGTGTAGGTTTCGCCGCCGCTTCTTTTTGCCTTTCTATTGCGCCACTGTGCCTCAAACTCCTGGATATGCGCACTATCGCGAAGCATTATATCACAAAGCGAGCAGGTTGCCTCGGTGGCGTACACCTTACCCTTAAATCCGCCTTTTGAGAGAAGGGGCAGGTTGCCCGAATGGTCAATATGAGCGTGGGTAAGTAGTGCAAAATCTATATCTGTGGGGCTTACGGGCAGGCTCTGATTTTCAAAAATATTCTTGCCCTGCTCCATTCCACAGTCGACGATAAACTTATGACCGCAGGTTTCAAGCAGAGTAAGACTTCCCGTTACCTCATGGGTTGCACCTAAAAATGTAAGTTTCATACAAGCACCGCCTTTCATACTAATATAAATATATCACATTAACTTTCAATATTCAACAAAAAAAAAGAGCCTTTCGGCTCTCTTTTTTATTTACTTGAAGTTTCGGTTTTTGAGATATCGCTCTCTGTTTCGGTTTTTGAGATGCTACTCGACGTAGTATCGGTTTCGGGGATACTGGTTACGGGAGTATTTGTAAACTCGCCCTTTTCGTTATCAGCAACCGATTTAATAATGTACTTATTTCTTCCCGTCTTTTCAAGGATATAGTACATTACCTTATCAACGCCGTCTTCACTTTGCTCGGCATTGGTAATAGTTGTATTAGTATTGACATAGGATACGGTAAGAGTAAAAATTTTACCTCTTCTCTTTATCTTATCAACTCTGGGCTGATACTGCACCGAATAACCCATCGGGGGAACGGTATAACTGGAATTTTCCTCGCTATACTCAAAATTGATGCTATTATTTCCGAATGTCTGATGCGAAAGTTTTACATCGCTACCAAACAATCCTGCCGCCGCAACATCGAGGTCACTTGCAGGAATAAGCATCATACCGAATTCATCCTCGGGATAAGCGGTTGCATCGCTTACATTTGAAAGCAGATTCCACATTGAAGCCATAAGTAGCGAGTGCTCATCCGCATTATTGACACTCTGGAATGCAACGGGGTCCACCATTACAACAGGAGAGATAAACTTTTCAAACTGGGCTTTACGCTCCGAGTTATCAAATATTCCTGCAATAAGGTTTATAAAAAGCGCAACAATAGTGATTACACCGACAAGTGCCAGCGACAGCACAACTGCGCCCGTTATTGTATTTTTTCTTTTTTGATTGACTTTAGAGCCGCGAGGCGCTCTCTTTTTGGTTTCAGTTTTCATACAAAACTCCTGATACGCAAAATCTTTTTTTCTATTTTACCATATATTTTCCCAAAAAACAAGTGCCTATTGTTTTATATACATAAGTGAAGTTGTCGGATAGTAATGGGAAAGTATTTGCTCAAAAGTTTTTCCCTGTCTTGCCATAAAATCAGCGCCGTACTGCGAAAGACCCACTCCATGTCCATAGCCGTAGGTCTTAAAGGTTATGTTACCGTCTTGTATCGCAACATCAAAACAAGCCGAGCGCAATGAAAAAAGTGAACGTATTTTTTGTCCCGTAAGTTCACTGTCCCCTACCACAAGCGACAAAACCGTTCCCGAATCGGACTTTTTAATGTCGGTTATAAGTAAGGCGTCTACCTGCGGCAAAAAGGTTTCGGGGAGGGCGGTTTTAAAAACCTCGCGGGCAGCATCTGCAGACACTGTTTTTTCACTCACAAACTCGGCACAGAAGGTGTCTCCCTCGCTATCAACCGCCACAAGATATGGCACTTTTTCGCCCCAAACATTTTCGGCGCTCTCGGTCTTGCCGGGCGACATAGAATGATAAGCGGCAAGGATTGGTTTGCCCTCGTGCGCTATTACTCTGCCCCAGACACTATCTACCGCATCCTCTATTTTTTCGTAGTAAATTTCAAAATTATTGCCCCATTTTTGCTTCAGAATTTTAGGGGTTGTATATCCCAAAAGATTTTTAATGCTAACTCGATTTACATACTCCTCGCCTGCCGCCTTTGAGCGCAGAGCGTTTGTGAAAATGGCGCAAGACTGCGCTTTTAGCGCCTCGGAAGAAAAACTCGCGGGCATTTCGCAGGCGAGTGCGCCTATTACATAATCGCGCATTTTAACCGAAATTTTTTTGCCGCTATCCTCACAAAAAAGAGTTATCTTATCATCTTTCGGGCGAGAAAATAACAGGCTGACAAGCGGAATAAAGGTAATAGCGAGCGCAATAGCAAGTACTTTTTTCAAAACGGATTTCACAATGCAACACCCCAATATTGACTTTAAGTGCAAATTGTTTTAAAATATGTAATATAGTTTAAGTTTTTAGGCTTGTCTTTTATTTTTATGCCGATGAGTTTAAGGTTATGCCTTAAAAAACTCCCGGTACACCGATTGGAGTTAAACTTATGAAAAAGTTTTTTCTTAGAAAGCCGTTTTTCCTGACGGCCACCTGCCTTTCTGCGATTGCAGTTTTGCTAAGATTCATTGAACTTGGCACCAACATAGAGGAGCACACCGGATTTTACAAAAACCCGCACTCCTTCTCAAGAATAGCATTCATAATAGTGTTAGCGCTCGGTTTTATATCGGGAATTTTACTCCTGTACCTCATTAAGAAAAAGGCAAATCTCCCAATAAATTTAGGGTTTGACCTAAAGCCCTTCTTTAGTGAGAGGATACTCTTAGGCGCAGTTGCTGTCGGGTTTGCGGTAAATTCTTTTTACGAGTTTTTCCGCCTTGCAAATCCGCTTACCACTCTCACCTTCCAAAGAGGAAACCAGACTTTTGCAGTACTGACCACGATTTTTTCGGCGCTTTGTTTATTCCTTTTTATTTTTCTTTGTTTCCTTCCCCCAAGCGAGAAAATCTATTCGTCCCTTGCGCCCGCAATACTGGTGGTGTGGTCGCTATTCAGAATTTTAAGAGATTTCGTGAGTTTCACAACCATTTTATATGTTTCTAAAAACCTTCTCGATATAATATATGTCGCTCTACTTACAATAACGCTCTTTTCTTTCTGCCGAATCATAAGCGATGCAGACAGAAAAAAAGGCTTTAAAACTTTTACAATTTTAGCGCCGATAACTATTATAATGGGTCTTGCGATTTCGGTACCCTCTATTCTCGGATTCATCTGCGGATTTGACTGTGTGGGCGAATCGGATATGTTTATGTATTTTGTAGACCTTACGCTTTCTGTGTTTTTACTTCGCTTTTCGATGCACCTATACAGTGAAAAATAGAAAAAATCC
>JAZQLL010000085.1:0-7200 GCA_045542675.1 Oscillospiraceae bacterium | reverse complement strand
AGGAAAGAGAGCAATACCAGATGTAAAACTTTTGAAACCTCATATATTGATCACCCCACTTAAATTATAATACAGGCTACTATAAATAGCAAGATTGCAGTATAAATCTCCTGAAAATATAGATAACAACACAATTTGTAAAAAAGCAGGGGCGTTCTGTGAACGCCCGCGGGCGAACACAGTTCGCCCCTACGGTGTATTGTTATTTAAAAAGGAGAACTGTATATAGGAAAGCGACTGGAAATGTACGCCGTATAGAGGCTTCTGTTATAAGAACCTCACGCAGCGCGCGAAAACAAGTTTTCGGCAATTTTTAAATTTTTGAAGAATATAGCATATCTTACCTATACATAGCAAAAGCGAGGTGAATTTCACCTCGCTTTATGTTATAGTTTTTCAATGCTTTCCTCAAGAATCATTTTGTTTAATTTTTCTAGATTGATGGAATAAAACTTAAAGTTGCTTTTCTTTTTAATAACAACCATTTCTTCTGGAATTTTGCCTAAAAGGCACTTAACCATATAGTTGCTTTTTTTCATATTTTCCTGAAGTTCTAACATTGATATTCCTTTTTCACTAAACAAAGCGGCTTGTATCAAATAACTATACAATTTAAGAAGTTCAAAATCGTCACAACGTGCCTCAATCGCCTTTTCGTATTTATTCCAAGTTGCCAGTTTTTGTTGCAATGATTTCTTTAATTCTTTCATAGAAGTTAAAATCATATTCAGTTGCATCAATAGAAAAGGAGTTAAATCGCCGAGATTCCGTTGATCATTACAAGTTTTGAAAGCTTTGTAATATGCATTAATATTTTCCTTTATTGTTTCTGATATTCTAAAAGAAATTAGCGGCGATAAAACTTTGGAAATGCCATAGCTTAAAATAAATCTACCTAGCCTACCATTCCCATCATAGAAGGGGTGTATATATTCGATAAGATAATGAAAAATGCAAACTCTAAACAATTTTTCTATGGAATCGTCGTTCAAAAACTGCAAAGCAAAAGTGGTCGCTTCAATTATTTTGCTTTCCGGAGTTAAGCCTATATGAATGACTTTATCTGTTTCGCTATGGACGGAAACGGATTCCTTTCTAAAAATTTTGCCGTCGGGATTGTTATTAGGTTCTTCGTTAACAACTTCTTCAAGGAAAACTTCATCATAAATATCTCTGATATCCTTGCAACTCTCCAAAGATATTAGTTCATTTTTAATCAACTTGAGATATTTATTAACAAGACTTATAAAACGTTGACGCTTCCCTCTTGTTTTTGATTGTGTTTCTAAAACATCCAACGCTTCTCCTATTTCTTTTCTGCTACTATGGACTCCTTCAATTTTATTGGTTATTACTATTTCGTCTATTAGGCACTTTTTTGAATATTGGTCTATTGCTACACCGGGAAGGGCATCACATAATTTTCCAATCTCTTTATCTAATTTAGCAATCTCGTACGCGAGTGTCATAACTTCTGTGTTTTGCACAAAAAAAGCTTGGTTTTCGCCAATGTGAAAGTTTATTTTTATTGTTTCTTCTGAATTAAACCTGTTTAAATATTCTTTCGCATAAACTTCATTATCTCCATAATATAAACTTTTTAGTTCTTTATAAGACATAAAAACACATCTCCTTTTGATTGTAGCTATTATAATAACGCAAAATAATTTAAAAATCAAGCGTTTTTTAAATTGCTTTCTTAGAAACGGACAAACAAAGCGAAAAAATTAGCCGTTTTTTAATTTTTACTACAAAATTTTAATAAGCAACGAAAACATGTCATATTATTTATATGTGAAAATTATTAAGCTATGCAATAAATAAAAAATATCAAGAATGTGTTTGTATGAATCGTAATTATCGTTTTTAATGATTTTATGGTATTTTGTTCGCAAAATCATATGTTTGTTAATCGGAGTGGAAATTCCACTCCGATTTTGCTTTATAAAGCTTTTATTTTCTAATATCATAACATTTAACATCACATGTTTCCGTAGAGCCAAATTTACGTTGTGCTTTATCGTTATGTGTGAATTTCATGCCGCATTTTTCCATAACTCTACCAGATGCAACATTATCAATATGGTGTTCTGCATTTATAATTTCAATACCGTCATCAAAAAGTTTTGTTATAACAGCTAAAAGTGCTTCGGTTGCAATTCCATTATTCCAATATTTGTGCGATAGAACATAACCGATGGTCGCAGTCTTGTTATTATCCAATAAATCCACAACATCGATACACCCAATAAGTTCGTTTGTTTCTTGAAATACAATTCCCCACCGATAATCAAAACCGTTTTCTGCCTGTTCCAAATACATTTTTAGCAGTTGTATTGTTTCGTCGACACTTTTGTGAGGATACCACCGACAATATTTTGCCACTCTTTCATCAAATGTCCAATTTTGAAACATACTTTCGGCATCATTTGAATTTAAGGGTCTTAATAATAATCTTTTTGTTTTTAATATACTCATAATTACCTCCAAAATTAAAAAACTGTTAATAG
This sequence comes from Oscillospiraceae bacterium, assembly GCA_045542675.1. Taxonomy (GTDB): domain Bacteria; phylum Bacillota; class Clostridia; order Oscillospirales; family Ruminococcaceae; genus SIG578. The sequence goes on along the minus strand of JAZQLL010000085.1, from coordinate 4,690 downwards.
CTTTTGTGCCATTAACAGTTAATAAAAAGGTTAAATTCTTTTCATCATACGTTTAGGCACAAAGCTGAATAAGCCTGCACCTAAAAAAGATACAAGCTTTCATCGCATACGTCGCATGATGATAAAAAACATACCATTTTCCTCCTAAATGATTTTGTTTATAATAGCATAAATTTTAAATAAAGTCAAATTTAAAAACAAAACTTCAAACAGTATAATTTTTCTTTGTTGACAAATACTAACATCACGATTTGAATTTAAAGGAGAATTTATATATGAAAGCAACTGAAATAGTTCGTAGAATCGAGGCTTGTGTTATAATAGGGCAAACCGCCTAAAACCCGCATAAACATTGGGTTTTTCGCTAGTTTGCCCCATTGAACGCATTGGTGTCAAAATTGGGTTTTGGGCGGTTTTTTATACATAGCAAAAGCGAGGTGAATTTCACCTCGCTTTTTTGCTATTAACAACCTATTTGCATGCCAGTTGTTTCCATTCGGTCGGTGTCATACCACATTCGCGTTTGAAAACATGGGCAAAATACTGTGGATTTTCAAAAGAAAGTTTAGCGGAGATTTGTGTAATGTTAAAGCGATCATCACGCAAAAGTTCTTTTGCGCGTTCCATTTTTTGAGCAATTGCAAAGGCAGCAAGACTACTTCCTGTGTATTCGCGGAACAGTCGGCTTAAAAAGCTTTTGCTATAACCGAACGCTCGGCAGATTTCGTCAACCTTTATGTTTTCTTCGCATCGAGAGCAAATATAATCCTTTAGCGCTGAAACCAGCGGCTTTTCTTCTGCCAAGGGTGGAAGAACGGCGGTGCTTTCGGTGCTTTTATCCGAGCGCAGAAGATAGATGAGCAGTTGCTCTAAATAACTTTTTATAAGTTGTTCGCTACCAAGAGGCGCATCTTTTCTTCGTCGTAGTTTGCGCAAGTTAGGGTCGTTTTTTGGAATATGATAGCTTTCTTCCGCTTCTTTGATAATGGCGGTTAAAAGCGATTTGTGCATCTTTTTAAGCGGGGCACAAAAACGTTCAAAATACTTCATAGATAAAGACGAGGAAACAAACGAGATAACAAAAAAGTTTGGCGCCGAACCATAGGCGCGTATGGTATGAAACTCGTTCGGGCGATGAAAGATAACCTCTCCTTGGTTTAGAATAATTTCTTCGCCGTCGCGTGTGATGGCAACACTGCCTTTATCGATATAAACCATTTCCCAGAAATCATGATATTCGCCATCGAAAACGAAGCCTTTTCCTACCTCATAATAATGAATCGTAACGATTTTTGTAACATCTACGACCGTTTTGGGTCGCGTTTTTATATATCCTTTTTCCAAAATAGCACCTCCTGCATGTACAATAATGAACATATAAAGCACAAAAATAACTGTTCAAAAATGCACGTATCTAGTACAATAATAACAGAATAATTTAAAAAATCAAGGGGGTTTTTGTGTGAAAAAAGGTATTAGTATTTGGTCGTTCCCCGAAGGAACACTGGCCGAAACCTTTGCCCTTGCCGCCGACGCCGGTTTTGAGGGCGTGGAGGTGGCTCTGGGCGAGGGCGTAGGCGAGATCACTCTCGCATCCACCGAAAAAGAGTTGCTTGCGGTCAAGAATCTGGCAAAAGAAAGCGGTATTGAGCTTTACAGCGTTGCTTGCGGTCTTTACTGGGATTATTTTTTAAATGATGCCGATGAAGCAGCCCGTACCAAAGCGCAGGATATTGTCAAAAAACAATTAGAGACTGCGTCGATTCTCGGTTGCGATTCTATCCTTGTTATTCCCGGCTGTGTGAATGCTGAGTTTGCTGCTCCCGGCAAGGTGATGGATTATGAAACATGCTATCACCGCAGTCTGGAATCGATAATGAAGGTAAAGCAATATGCCGAGGAATATAAGGTAAACATCGGGCTTGAAAATGTCTGGAACAAATTCTTGCTTTCTCCTATGGAAATGCGCGATTTCATTGATAAGATCGGTAGCGACTATGTTGGAAGTTATCTGGATATCGGCAACACTCTTGCCAATGGCTATCCTGAGCATTGGATCCGCACTTTGGGGAATCGTATCAAAAAAGTGCATTTTAAAGACTATCGCATAGAGGCAGGCGGTCTGCACGGATTTGTAGATCTGCTCGCAGGCGATGTCAATTATCCTGCTGTGGTGAACGAACTGGAGCAAATTGGCTATGACGGTTGGGTGACTGCTGAGATGATACCTAACTATAAGTATCATACCGAGACCATTATATATAATACATCTAACGCTATGGACCGTATTTTAGGGAGGAAATAAACATGCTGAAAGTTGGACTTATTGGTTGTGGCTTTATGGGAACTATGCACGCAAATTGTTATAAAGTTTTAGACGGTGTAACCCTCGCCGCAGTAGCAGATATTCGCCCTGAAAAGGCAGCGCAGTTGGCGGACGGCGCCGAGATTTTCGGAGATGGCAAAGATTTGATTGAAAAAGCGGATGTAGATGTCATTGACATCTGTCTGCCTACATATCTTCACGCAGAATATGCCCTGCTCGCTATGGAAAAGGTGAAATATGTTTTTGTTGAAAAACCGGTCACTCTTACTGTAGCTGAGAGTGAAGCGCTGAAAGCAAAGCAGATGGAAAGTCGATCATTTGTTCAGGTTGGTCAGGTTATTCGTTTTTGGGATGAATATGTTGCTCTTCAGGAAATTATTAATAGTAAAAAATACGGTAAAGTGGTTAATGCAAACTTCCGCCGCATCAGTCCCAGTCCGAATTGGGGTTGGAACAACTGGCTGCACGATATTTCTCTTTCAGGCGGTGCAGCGCAGGATCTACACATTCACGATGTGGATTTTGTGTTATCACTTTTCGGTGAACCTAAGACGCTTCACTCTGTAAGAAACACTTTGAGCGAAAAGAATTCCTATGTAAATACCTTGATGCAGTATGATGATTGTGTCATCACCGTTGAGGGTACTTGGGATCTGCCTGCATCGCACCCGTTTGAAGCAACCTTCCGAGTTGTTTTTGAAAAGGCTGTTGTTGAAAATGTCGGCGGTAAGTTTATGCTCTATACTGACAGTGGTGCAGAGAATATCAAGATCGAAAAGAAAAAACTCAGTGCTATTGGCGGCACAAGCGGAAATATTTCTGACCTCGGTGGATATTATAATGAACTTTATTATTTTACTGAGTGCGCAAAAAACGGCGAAGAGATTAAGCAAGCTACCCTTTCCGACGCATCCGCCTCGCTTAAATTCTTGCTTGAAAGGGAGTTGGGCTAATGCTTAGAGTTGGAATTATCGGTTGCGGCTCCATCTTCACAATGCACGCCACCAGTGTGGACCATCTTAAAAACGCTAGGCTTGTCGGCGTTTGCGACATTAAGCCCGACCGTGCAGACGCAGCGGCAAAAAAATATAACGTTTCCGCATATTATGATTACAAGGAACTGATCGAAAAAGAGAAACCGGACGTTGTCCATATCTGTGTTCCCCATTATATGCACCCTATCATCTCACGCTATGCGCTGGAACACGGTGTGAATGTGCTGTGTGAAAAGCCGATGAGCATTGATTATGAAAGCGGTGAAGCCAACGTTCGTTTGGCGGAAAAAAACAACCTGCGCTACGGCATCATCTTCCAATGCCGCTATAATAACACCTCCCGGTCGGTCAAGGAAAACCTGGAAAGCGGCAAGCTGGGCAAGATCATTAGCGCTCGCTGCACCCTTACCTGGTGTAAGCCGGACTCCTATTATTCCCTTTCCGATTGGAAGGGTACTTGGGATAAAGAGGGCGGCGGTGTAATTATCGACCAGGCAATTCACTCATTGGATCTTGCCAACTGGTTCATCAATTCCGAGCCGATTGAAGTTCAGGCAAGCATCGCCAACCGTGCCCACGATATTATGAAGGTGGACGATACCGGCGAGGGCTATATCCGCTATAAAAACGGAGCAACGATGGCGTTCTGGGCAATGAATAACTATGGCTGTGATGACCCAATTGAGATTCGCCTTTGCTGCGAAAAGGGTAGAGTGGTGATGAGCTACGATGATGCACGGATTGAATTTGCTGACGGCACCGTGGAGACCGTTTCCCAACAGGACGACGGCATCTACTATGAGGGCGGCAAGGATTATTGGGGATTCCAGCACATCCGCCAGATTGCCGATTTTTACCATTCCGTTGAAGAAGGTACAGAACCGTTTATAAGCGGCAAAGAGGCGCTCAAAATTCAAAAATTGATTTGTGCAATCTATGAAAGCGCAAAATCAGGGAAGACCGTCTTTTTTGAAAAATAAATCTATAAAAGTATAAATCTCCTTGTTTTACAGATACTAACAGTACAAATTTGTAAAGCAAGGAGTTTTTATATATGAAAGCAACAGGAATAGTTCGTAGAATAGAGGCTCGTGTTATAATAACACAAAAGTGCGATAAAGCCTTATAAATACTGGGTTTTCGGGCGATTTTTGAAGAAAAATTTTTGACAAAAAACAGCATATTTCGACCTATACATAGCGCAAGCGAGGTGAAATTTTCACCTCGCTTTTTTGTAAACGAAAACCACGCGATAGTCGCGTGGTTCAAAAGAGCTTTAGCGATGAAAAGAATCCTCCAATTGTGTTAGAATAGTAGTGACCTGCCAGTCACGAACAAGAAACACAATTGGAGGATTAATCAATGAAAA
>JAZQLL010000084.1:0-6145 GCA_045542675.1 Oscillospiraceae bacterium | reverse complement strand
CGCACAAAGAAAACAAAAATATGGCTCCCGCACAAGACAGATTTAATATGCTCAAACTCGCTTTTGAAGATGTAGGCTCTGTCGTGGTGAGTGATATTGAAATTAACTTAGAGGGTAAAAACTACACAATTTTCACTCTTGAAAAACTCAAAAATATCTATCCCGACGCCGAATTTTATCTTATAGTCGGCAGCGATATGTTCTTGTCGTTTGAAACATGGCGTGAATACAAGAAAATTTTGTCTATATGCACCGTTTGTGCGGCGCCCAGAAAGAATGACGAGATTGCTCAACTTACCGAATATGCGCAAAAAATCGACCCCAAAAATGAACATACAATCATTCTTGATGCACCCGTTATTGATGTTTCATCAACTCAAGTAAGAGAGCGCATCTTAAATAATGAGAATTTTAAAAATTTAGTTTCGGAAAAGGTTTTTGATTACATCATTCAAAAGGATTTGTATAAAAATGACTGATATAAATATAATAAAAGATGAATTAAAAGCATTACTTTCCGAAAAGCGTTTTTATCATAGCGAAAGTGTTGCAAAGAGAGCAGTTGAACTTGCCGAAATTTACGGTGAAGATAAAGAAAAGGCTTACATTGCAGGACTTGTTCACGATGCTTGTAAAGAAATTTCAAAGGACAAGCAGTTGAAAATCATAAACGATTTTGGTATAATACTCAGCGACATCGAAAAAACAGAGTCGAATATCTGGCACGGCTATGCCGCAAGCGCTTTTGTTAAAGAAAAGTGGGCAATAGAGGACGAAGATATATTAAATTCCGTTAAGTTCCACACCTGCGGCAGAAAGAATATGTCTACACTAGAGAAAATAGTCTTTGTTGCTGATTTAACCTCGTATGACAGGGATTATCCCGATAGCGAAAAAATCCGAAAAATATCCGAAAAAAGTCTTGATGAAGCAATATATAATTGTTATTTGTATATTCTTCCTTTCATCATAAATAGACAAGGGAGAATCACACAAAATACAGTTGATTGCTATAACGATTCGGTTAAAAATATTACTAAAGAGAGATGAGCTAATGAAGTCACTTGAAAAGGCAAAAAAAATTGCTAATATTCTCGACAAAAAGATAGGCGAGGATATCAGCGTTTTAAAGGTTGAAGGAATAACATCAATAACTGATTATTATGTTATTGTTACAGCCAAAAATAATTCTCACGCCAAAGCGCTTTGCGACGAGGTCGAGGAGAAAATGAGAAAAGAGGATATTTCACCACGCAGTATTGAGGGTTATCAATCGGCAATGTGGATACTCCTTGATTTCGAAAATGTTATTGTTCATATTTTTTATGAAGACACCAGAAAGTTCTACGATTTAGAAAGACTCTGGGCAGATGCCGAGAGAATTTCATATTTAAACGACTAAAATTTTTGGGGGAATATAAAGTGGATTACAATTTTAGAGAAATTGAGAAAAAATGGCAGAAAGTATGGGATGATGAGAAGGCTTTTGCGGCAAAAAATGACTACACTAAGCCTAAATTCTTCGGTCTTGTTGAGTTTCCTTACCCCTCGGGTCAGGGACTTCACGTAGGTCATCCTCGTTCGTACACTGCGCTTGATATAATTTCAAGAAAGAAACGCCTTCAGGGTTATAACGTTCTTTATCCTATGGGTTGGGATGCATTCGGTCTTCCTACCGAGAACTATGCTATAAAGAATCATATTCACCCCGAAGTTGTTACTGCAAAAAATGTAGAAAACTTCAAAAGACAACTCAAATCTCTCGGATTTTCATTTGACTGGGATAGGGAAATCAATACTACCGATCCCGGATATTACAAATGGACACAGTGGATTTTCTTACAGCTTTTCAAAAAAGGTCTTGCTTACAAAAAGAAGATGTCTGTAAACTGGTGTACTTCATGTAAATGCGTTTTAGCAAATGAGGAAGTTGTAAACGGCGTTTGTGAGAGATGCGGAAGTGAAGTTGTTCACAAGGATAAGGAACAGTGGATGCTCAAAATTACTGAATATGCACAGCGCCTTATCGATGATCTTTCGGATGTAAACTACATAGAAAGAGTTAAGACATCACAAATTAACTGGATCGGTCGCAGTGTTGGTGCAGAGGTTGATTTCAACACCAGCGCAGGTGATATTCTTAAGGTTTACACAACCCGTCCTGACACCCTCTTCGGCGCAACATATATGGTTATTTCGCCCGAACATCCCCTTATTGATAAGTGGAAAGATGCACTTTCAAACTATGATGAAGTTATGGCGTACAGAGCAGAGGCGGCAAGAAAGTCAGATTTCGAAAGAACCGAGCTTGTTAAGGATAAAACAGGTGTAAAGTTAAATGGCATTACAGGCATAAACCCCGTAAATAACACCGAAATCCCCATTTTTGTATCAGATTATGTTCTTATGACATACGGAACAGGCGCCATCATGGCAGTTCCTGCACATGACACCCGTGACTACGATTTTGCTAAGGCATTTGATCTTCCCATAATCGAAGTTGTCGCAGGTGGAGACATCGAAAAAGAGGCATTTACTGATTGTGCAACCGGCATAATGGTGAATTCAGGATTCTTAAATGGTCTTTCGGTTGACGAAGCGAAGAAGGCTATCACAGAGTGGCTTTCAAAAGAAGGAAAGGGAACACCCAAGACAAACTTCAAGCTTCGTGACTGGGTATTCTCGCGCCAGAGATATTGGGGCGAGCCCATTCCCGTTGTTTACTGTGAAAAATGTGGTTGGGTAGCACTCCCCGAGAGTGAACTCCCCTTAAAATTACCCGAGGTTGAACACTATGAGCCCACCGATAACGGTGAATCGCCCCTTGCAGCAATGGATGAGTGGGTAAATACAACCTGTCCTTGTTGCGGCGGCAAGGCTAAGAGAGAAACCGACACAATGCCTCAGTGGGCAGGCTCATCCTGGTATTTCTTAAGATACTGTGATCCCGATAACGTAAGTGCTCTTGCGGCAAAAGAGGCGCTCGATTACTGGATGCCGGTTGACTGGTATAACGGCGGTATGGAGCATACCACACTGCATCTGCTTTACTCAAGATTCTGGCACAAATTCCTTTACGATATTGGCGTTGTAAACACATCTGAGCCTTATTCCAAGAGAACCAGCCACGGTATGATTCTCGGTGAAAACGGCGAGAAAATGAGTAAATCCCGCGGCAATGTTGTAAACCCCGATGATATCGTAAATGACTATGGCGCAGATACAATGAGAATGTACGAAATGTTTATCGGCGACTTTGAGAAAGCGGCTCCCTGGAGTACTTCAAGTATTAAGGGTTGTAAGCGTTTCCTTGACAAAATCTGGAATCTTCAGGATATTGTAACCGATAGCAAAGAGTATAGAAAAGAACTCGAAGTTTCTATGCACAAGACCATTAAAAAGGTCACCGATGATATTGAGTCAATGAAATTCAATACCGCTATTGCGGCAATGATGTCGCTTCTTAACGAAATTTCGGAGTCCAAGAGCATTACTCTCGGCGAATATAAGACTCTTCTTATCCTCTTAAATCCCTTTGCTCCTCACATCACCGAGGAAATCTGGGAGAATCTTAAGTTTGAGAGTAGGGTATATCAGCAGTCCTGGCCCGTATATGACGAAGCAAAATGCAAAGATTCCTCTATTGAGATAATCGTTCAGGTAAACGGCAAATTAAAGGATAAGCTCCTTATTTCTGCCGATGCAGGAAAAGAGGAAATGCTCAAAGCCGCATATGAACTTGATAAGGTTAAATCGGCTATTGAGGGACTTAGTGTAGTAAAAGAAATCGTGGTTCCTTCAAAACTTGTAAACATTGTTGTAAAATAAGTGTTTTTTCCATTAAAAACTATTGACACTTTATTAAATTCAATGTATAATACTTTAAGATGAGTAATTTTTTATTCATAAATTACCCCTGCCAAACAGGTAGAGGGGAGGGAAATTCATTATGGCAGAAATTCGTTTAAAGGACAACGAATCTTTAGATAACGCATTAAGACGTTTTAAAAAGCAGTGTGCCCGTTCCGGCGTTTTTGCTGAGGTTCGTAAGCGCGAGCATTATGAAAAACCTTCAGTTAAGCGCAAGAAAAAGTCCGAGGCTGCTCGTAAACGTAAGTTTAAGTAGTCTTAAATAATCAAGTGGATAAAGCGGGCATCGTCCCGCTTTTTTCATTATACGGTAAAGGAAATCGATATGAGTTTATTTAAACCAAATTTCTATTTTGACAAAATATGGGATATTTCTCCCGATTTTTTGCAAAAGAATAATATAAAATGCCTTTTGATCGATGTTGATAATACACTCACTACTCACGATAATCCCGTTCCGAGAGACGAGGTTTTGTCTTGGCTTGAAGATATAAAAAAAGCAAAGATTATTCCTGTTGTAATATCAAATAATACTGAGGAGAGAGTGGCGCCGTTTGCATCATCGCTAGGTATGGAACATATATCAGATGCAGGAAAACCGCTTTCAAAAGGCGTTAAAAAGGCACTTCAAAAAACGAGTTTTAGCAAAGATGAAATGCTTATTATTGGCGACCAGATATTTACCGATGTTCTTTGCGGAAAATTCTCTGGTGTCAAAACAGCGCTCGTAGAACCCTTTGAACTTGAAAATATGCCGTTTTTTAAATTCAAAAGAGCCATGGAAAGATTGATTTTAGGAAAAAGGAGGGGCAGTTAATGAGTGCATTGTTTGGACCTGCGGGTCGCGATGATAGTCTTGCTCTATTTAAGTACAAAACCTCACTTGATATTCCAAGATGCATGAGCGAAAAAGGACTTGATGCATTTGAATATCAGTGTGGCAGAGGAGTAAATGTTAGGGAAGATGTTGCGGTAGAACTAGGCAAACTTGCCCGTGACTACAACATAACACTTTCGCTCCACGCTCCTTATTATATTTCTCTTTCGAGCATAGAAAAAGAAAAGCGAGACAAGAGTATTGACTATATTTTAGACAGTGCAAAAGCCGCAAGTCTTATGGGAGCAGATAGAATAATTGTCCATAGTGGTTCTTGTAGCAAAATCAGTAGGGAAGAAGCGCTTGAGCTTGCTAAGGATACACTCGTAAGAGCGCAACAAACCCTTGATGAAAGTGGATTGTCACACATTCATATTTGTCCCGAAACTATGGGTAAAATCAATCAACTCGGCACATTATCCGAAGTGTTGGAACTGTGCAGAATCGACGAGAGAATGATTCCTTGCATCGATTTCGGGCATTTAAATGCGCGTACGCTCGGGCAAATTGCAAATGAAGACAATTATAAGTCCATTTTAGACGAAATTGAGTCCGCATTGGGATATGACAGACTCAAACTAATCCATTCGCATTTTTCAAAAATAGAGTATACCTCAGGTGGCGAAAAACAACATCTTACATTCGAAGATTCTGTCTTTGGACCCGACTATGAGCCGCTTTTAAACCAGGTTGCTAAGCGTAATTTATCGCCCAGATTTATATGCGAATCGGCGGGTACTCAGTCTGATGATGCGCTTAAAATGAAACAGTATTATTTAAGCCTTAAAAGTGGTGAATAATAATGTCAGAAAGAATTAAAAAATTTTGTGCGGCACTGCCCGAGAGTGCTGACGCCGCAATTATTGCGAGCCCTTCTAACAAAAGTTATCTGCTTTCCAGACTTTGCGATGATGCAGGAACGCTTGTTGTAACAAAAAAATGTTCATATCTTATAATAGATTCGCGTTATTTTGAGGCCATGCAACCCTTAGAAAACGATAATCTCAAGGTTATTTTGCAAAAGAATCTGTACGAGCAGATAAGCGAGGTTTTATCCTCAGAAAAATGTAGCACCGTCTGTGTTGAAACATCGTATATATCTGTTGATTCATTTAAGAAAATTAAGAATGATCTTAAAAAATTTAAAATAGGAACTCGAATAGATGCGGGTAAAATAGTTGCCTCGCTAAGAGCAATAAAGTCAGATGATGAAATCGAAAAAATCAAAATAGCACAGCGCATAACTGATGATGCTTTTTCTTATATTTTGGGTCAGATAAAACCCGGAAAGAGTGAAAAAGAACTTGCTCTCGAACTTGAATTTTATATGCGCTCAAAGGGTGCACGATTTCCGTCTTTTGACATAATTTTTATCGCGGGTAAAAATACATCGCTTCC
>JAZQLL010000083.1:0-17253 GCA_045542675.1 Oscillospiraceae bacterium | reverse complement strand
GAGCATACCATACTTAAGACCCTGCTGGATAGCTTTTCCGGGATTATCGGTATGAACGTGAACCTTAATTATGCTCTCATCATCAACAACTACGACACAGTCGCCGATAGACTCAAGGTAAGCACGAAGCGCTAAAGGATCGCGGTCGTTACCTTTCTCTCTCTGAACGATAAACTCTGTGCAGTAGGTAAAATTAATCTCTTCCTCAAGATCCTGCAGTTTTGTTTCCTTAACTGCGGCAGGGGAAACGCCGCCTTCCTGTGCGGCAATGATAACACCATCACGAATAACCGAGAGCATACCCTCGAATATTACGCAAAGACCCTTACCGCCCGCATCAACAACTCCTGCTTTCTGAAGAACGGGAAGAATCTCGGGTGTTTTGGCAAGCGCTTTGTTAGAAGCCTTGCAAACATATTCCCAGAAGGGAACCATATCACTAGATCTCTCTAAGAAATCATTGGCTTTTTTAGCGGTAAGACGTACAACAGTAAGAATTGTACCTTCGGTAGGTTTCATAACCGCCTTGTAAGCAGACTCGGTACCCATTACAAGACTTCTTGCAAGGTCTTCTGCAGTAGCGGTTTCACAATCGGCAAGGCCCTTTGCAAAGCCTCTGAATATAAGTGAAAGGATAACGCCCGAGTTACCTCTTGCGCCTCGAAGAAGTGCCGATGCGGCACATGAAGCGGCCTCAGCGACAGTACAGTCGTCATCGAGTCTTGCGAGTTCGCGAGCGGCGGCACCAATGGTCATAGACATATTTGTGCCGGTATCACCGTCGGGAACGGGGAAAACGTTAAGTTCGTCGATTTGCTGCTTTTGGTTGCTGATATTGTTAGCACCGCTGATCAGCGCATCACGAAATATAGAACCGGTTATCATAAAAAGTACTCTCCTTAAATTTGGCTGTGGGCAAAATTATTTTGCGGTAGTTCCATCAACAAATACATTGACCTTACGAACTTCAAGACCTGTTGTATCTTCCACAGTGTATTTTACCTTATTTACAATGCTCTTTACGATGGCGGCAATATTGACACCGAAAGAAACTATAATGTGTAAATCAATTTCGAGTTTATTATCAACGGCACGAACTTTAACGCCTCTGTCAATAGTTTTTCTGGGAGAAACTAAATTCTTAAGACCGTCAACAGTACCGCTGGTCGCCATACCGGAAACTCCGAAACAACTTGTAGCAACATGGCCAATAAGTTTGGCTAAAAAATCCTGAGAGATCTCAATATCTCCGAGATGTGTTTCGATTTTTACCATAAAAGCAACCTCCTTAAAAAATTTATCAATATATTTTAACACATTTTTTCAGAAAAATCAATCATTATTTAAATTTTCTGCAGTTCTTATATAATGGAACAGATACTGCTGGGCGATACCGCCATACTCTTTTGCAAACTCAGGAAAACCTTCTGGATAATAGGTTTCCAAAACTCTTTTTACCCAGACATCCTTAGGAAACGCCGAAAGTTTGTGGAAACCGAAAAGCAGGGTACAGTCAGCAACCTTGGGCCCAACACCGCTTATTTTCATTAACTCCCCGCGCGCCTCATCAAGCGGCAGACTGCTCACTTTTTCAAGGTCGACCTCTCCGCTTGCAACCTTTTTTGCGGCGTCTATAACATATTTGGCTCTAAATCCGCTTCTTATAGGTGCCAGGTCATCCACTGTTATAGTAGCGATTTTCTCGGCAGTGGGGAAGGAGTATTTCCCGTTTCCTATAGGCTCGCCGAAATTCTCGCAAAGTCGCTCTATAATACCTGCTATCCTTTTTATATTGTTGTTTTGCGAAAGAATAAATGAGCAGAGAGTTTCCCACATGGGCTGTCGCATAATCCTTATACCGCCGGCGTATTTAATTGCGTCTTTTAAGGTACTATCGGCGGCAAGTATTTCATTTATCGCGCCGTAATCCTCGTTTAAATCAAGAAAATTACGGATTTCGTCTTCGGAAAACTCACTATCGCAGTAAACAGTTATGTTTTCTCTGTCGCTCTCAAGTTCGATATATCTTCCGAGCGCAACTCCGCCAAATCGGTTTTTCGACACCACGCTGAATCTAAAACATTGACCGCAGAAGAGGGTTTGCTCAAGATTAAAACCGCCTGCGGCAGAAATTTGACAGGCTATTTTCATTAAAATATCCTCCAAAACTAAAATTACTCTTCCATTATAACAAAAATGTGTTATAATTAAAATAGATTTTTGAAAAAAGGTGATTTTTTTGGCAGAAAGAATTTACACAATACCTGTAAATGAAACATTTGAGGAAAAGGACGGTTGTCCCATTTGCCGTCTTAGAGATATTCTTGAGGAGAGAAGCCTTGAGTATGTCCTCGGGCCTGCGATGATGGAATCGGATGTGAGAATCGAAACCAATAAGAAAGGCTTTTGTCAGGAACATTTCTTTGCTCTTACAAAGCGCAGAGCAAGACTTCCTCTGGCGCTTATTATGGAAACCCATCTTGACGAGGTTAAAAAGGATATAAAGAAGAAAAAGAGCCGCCCAGATAAAAAGCAGATAAAAAATGGCGACTTTTTAAAGGAAACCTGCTATGTTTGCGATAGAATCAACTGGGCAAAAGAGAGAATGTATGCAACGATCGCAAAACTTTATAGCGAGGAAATGGATTTCAGAAATGCATTTCGTGAGCAGGAGTACATTTGTTTAAGACATTATAAGGAACTGCACGCCTATTCGGCGCCTCTCGTTTCGAGTAAGTGGAGAAGCGAGTTTCAAAAGGATGTTGATGAACTGACCATTAAAGCCGCCGAAACTCTGTGCGATGAAGTGCACTACTTTACCCAGATGTTTGACTATAGAAACGCGGGCGAAAATGCCGACTTTAAAAACACCCGCGATTCGATAGAGCGCTCAATTAAGTTCCTGACTTCAAGGCAACCCGAAGATAAATAAATTTTTTAAAGGCACCCGATATAAAGAACGGGTGCTTTTATTTTACAAAAAGTAAATCTCTTTACCAAAAAATTACTTTACATAATTCCAACCTTAAAATGAATAAATGAATATTTTTTTGGCTTGTCTACAAGGTTTTTCACATTTTCCACCGCGTTTTCCACATTTTTTAGCGTAATTATTCACAATATTATGTAAACCAGTGAATTTACTAAGAGTATATCGACCTTTACGCCTGAATAAAAATGTTCATTTTATCCTAAACTAAAAGCAGTAAAAATAGGGGAGTGGAAATATGTTGCGTGGAGTAAAAAAACAAATAATTGAAGTGGTAAATACCGAGAATGAGTATTTTGAAAAGGCGTTTTTGATAGTATCGGATAGATATAAGGAATGTGACAGAATGAAACTTAACCGTAAGGCAACAGAGTATGTAACGGCAATAGACCCGTTCCAATCGGCAGAAAAAAAGTCGACTAGAAAGGCTAAAAAAATAGGTAAAAAAATGCTCTTGGCGGCAAAGTATTTGGTTGCGAGTGGGGCGGGCGCGGCAATAGTGTATTTTGTCATAAAATAACATAAAAAAGTATTTGAAATTGACATACTTTGTGCTATAATGTATTGTAGAGAATAATTTTGTCTTTTAAAGGATGAAAATGATGAATAAAAAGCACAACTTCAGAGAAGAAAATGAGAATAACTATATAGTTGGAAGAAATGCGGTTTTAGAGGCAATTCGCTCGGGTATGCAGCTTGAATTTGTAATGATTCAAAAGGGCGAATTGCAGGGCAGCATTTCTCAGATTATTGCGCTTTGTAAACAAAACGGTATCGTGATAAAAGAAGCGCAGGCAGGTAAACTAAGTGAACTTTCGGATGGCGTAAATCACCAGGGCGTAGTGGCGCTGGCATCGGCAGTTACATATAAAAGTGTTGACGATATTCTCAAGATTGCCGAGGAGAGAGGACAGCCGCCTTTTATTATAATTGCGGACGGAATTGAAGACCCACATAATCTCGGCGCTATTATAAGAACTGCTGAGGCCTCGGGTGTTCATGGAGTTATTATTCCCAAAAGACGTTCGGTCGGCGCTAATGCAACGGTTTATAAAACCTCGGCAGGCGCGCTTTCACATATGGCGGTAGCCAGGGTTACAAACCTTACCGATACCATAAAAGAACTAAAAGAAAAAGGTGTTTGGATATACGGTGCCGAGGCAGGCGGAGAGGACTATCGATCGGTTAATTTTGACGGAGCGGCGGCGCTTGTCATAGGCTCTGAGGGCAGAGGTATATCTAAGCTTGTGCTAGAGCAGTGCGATGTTGTGGTGTCACTGTTTATGAAGGGTCAGGTAAATTCACTTAATGCATCGGTAGCGGGCGGTATTCTTATGTATGAAATCGCTCGCAATAGAAACTAGGGAAGGGGGAGAAAAATTGAGTAAACTATACTCGGTCGACGATATTTTAAACGAAATAAATGCGATAGACAAAAAGAGAATGGAAGAAAAAAAGAGCGACGATGATTTCCAGAGTATGCTCGATGAAATTCTCGGTAAAAAACCCAAAACCGCATCTTCCCCAAAATCAGAAGAGCCTAAGGCATCCGAGCCAATATCTTTTGATAAATCCAAGGTTTCCGAAAGGCAGGTTGTAAAGGAAGAAGAGCCCGAGATTAAAACCGCGCAACCTAAAAAGGAAGTAATGAGAGAACCCGTCAAAAAAGAGGAACCTAAAAAGGAAGAACCTAAAAAAGACTTCAAGGTAACGCTTGATTACGAAAAGATAATGGAGCCCGAAGAGGAGCCTAAGGTTGAGGAAAAGCCATACATAAAGCCCGATTTTGAGGATAAGACCATTCAGATGGAACCTTTCGGACTCGATTCCGCTCCCACAGTTTCATCCGAGCCCGAGCGCATTGAGGTCAATGATGACCTCATTGAATTTCGCGAGAGCAGAAAGCAAAAGGTTGAAAAATTCGTGCTCTTTGGCGAGGATGAGGAGGATAATGACCCCGAGCCCATCGCAGAGCCCGAGCAAGAGGTGAAAACCATTGAGGACTTCAATGACTATAGCGAATCTACCGCTATTGTAAAGGACCTCACAGGTATAAAAGCGGGCCTTGCTTTAAGAGCTATAGTGCTTGCAATATTGTCGCTCTTTTCGGCATATATCGAATTTGGCAGCATCTTCAAAATTCCTGTTATTGATATTTTCAGTAAATCCGCTCAACCGCTTTCCTACCTTATAATAAGCGCGCTTATTTTTGTGGCGGCGGCGCTTGTTTCGGCGCCTGCAGTTTTCGGCGGGCTTAGTTCACTGTTTAAATTTAAACCCGATAGTGATTCGCTTCTCTCGGTAGCAACAATCGGTAGTTTAGTGCAATATATCGCGCTGTTCATTTCCCCGACATACATAACGGGCGCAAAAAACACCATTGCAATTTACAGTTTCATAGTAATTTTAAATATGCTCTTTAACGCTATCGGAAAGCTGCTTATAATCCGTAGAGTAAGGCTTAACTTCCGATTCGTTTCGGGCGGCTATGAAAAATATGCCGTAACTTTCCCCGAGAGCGAGAAACTTAATAACTTTGTAAAGGAACAGTTTGACTCATCCTACGCCAGCGTAGCCGTTCCCAAAAAGACCGATTTTATCGGCAGCTTCCTCTCATATTCGTATAGCGAGGATGTTTCGGATAACGTAAGTAAGGTGCTTGCACCTGCGCTTTTGGTGGCGGCACTTGCCCTTTCGGTAGTAAGTTTTGTTTTCACTCGCGATGTTCAAAGGGCGGCATCAACCTTTGCCGCTATCCTTGCAATTTCGTCGCCAATATCTGCTATGATTTGTACAAATCTCCCGCTCTTGAGAGCCACCCGTAAAATCGCATCTCGCGGCAGTATGGTGTCGTCACTTGCGGCCTGTAATGAGGTGTACGATACAAACTCCGTGCTTGTAAAATCGGCAGACCTCTTCCCGAAAGGCTCGATACAACTCAGCGCCATCAAAACCTTTGCCGCAGGTAAGATCGACGATGTAATTCTTAACGCCGCCAGCGTTGTAATCAAGGCGGAAAGCGACCTTTCGGATGTGTTCCTTTCGGTAATCGGCGGTAGGCGTGACCTTTTACGCGAGGTTGACACAATAGTTTATGAGGAATCTATGGGTCTCTCGGCGTGGGTTGACTCCAAGAGAGTGCTCATAGGAAACCGCGAACTTATCGCAAATCACGGAATCACTCCGCCTTCAAAAGACTATGAGGATAGATATTTAGATAGCGGAATGGATATGGTCTACCTTGCCGAATCGGGAGAACTTGTTGCGGTGTTCCTTATCCAGTATAAGCCCGGCACCCAGATTAAAAAGGCAATGAAAGCCCTTAAAAACCTCGGTATCGGTATTGTTGTAGCATCAACCGACCCCAATATAAATTCCGAAAAAATTGCCAAGATTTTTGATGTAGAGGAAGAAATGATAAGAACAGTACCTGCCGAAAAGCAGGGCGAAACCGAAAGACTTACCCGCCCGAGCAGTCGCGAAAATGTCGGCGCTGCCAGTATTTCGAGTTTCTCGGCATTTGTTCAAACCATCTATGCCGCCATTCGCCTTAAGAGTACGGCTTCGCTTGCGGTAACCATTCAGACCATAGGTGTTGTACTGGGATTTGCGATAATGGCTTTCTTTGCAGTAGTGCAGGGAGCAGTCGCCGTTTCGCTCGGAGCGATACTTTTGTATCAACTTTTCTGGCTTTTTGCAGTATCTGTAGTGCCTATGTTCAGAAGTGTAAAAATATAAGATTTAAGCCTTTGCACCCCGACAATTGTCGGGGTGCAAATTTTTTTCAAAAAAAGCAAATTTCTTATTGAAATAATATAAAGTATATAGTATAATAAAGAAAATTGCATAAAATGTTTTAACATTTTAGTATATTTTTTATACATATTAAACCACACAAGGAGCGTAGATACAAATGGGCAATTATTCAACCGACCAAATCAGAAATATCGCAATAGTCGGACACGGCGGAAGCGGTAAGACAACATTCGCGGAGGCGCTTTTATTTAAGGCA
Organism: Oscillospiraceae bacterium; assembly: GCA_045542675.1. Classification (GTDB taxonomy): domain Bacteria; phylum Bacillota; class Clostridia; order Oscillospirales; family Ruminococcaceae; genus SIG578. The sequence continues at coordinate 10,252 of JAZQLL010000083.1, read as the reverse complement.
GGCGCAACCGACCGTTTGGGAAAGGTAACAGACGGAAATACCGTATGCGATTTCGATGCAGAAGAAATTAAGAGAAAAACTTCTGTGCTGTCGGCAGTTGCTCCTTATGAATGGAAAGACTGTAAGGTAAATGTAATAGACACCCCGGGAGCATTCGATTTCGAGGCAGGCGTTATCGAGGGCGTTACTGCTTGTGATACAGTTATAATCGAACTTTCGGGTAAGTCAGGTGTAACAGTAGGCGCCCAGCGTGCTTGGGACCTTGCAAAAGCGCAGGGTAAGTCTATTATGTTCTTTATTTCTAAACTCGACCGCGAGAGCGCAAACTTTATGAAGGTATATAACGAACTTCGTGAACTTTATGGTCACGCAGTTTGCCCCGTAGTAGTTCCTCATGGTAAAGAGGGACACGTTGAGTGCTATGTAGATGTTGCTAAATATAGAGCATTTGCTTATGATGCTAACGGAAATGAAAAACAGGTAGACCTTCCCGATGATGATTTCATTCGTGAGGCTCACGACATCTTGGCAGAAACAGTTGCCGAGTCTGATGAGGACCTTATGGAAAAATACTTCTCGGGCGAGCAGTTCACCGATGAAGAAATAGTGCAGGGAATGAGAAAGGGCGTTTGCTCAGGTAAGGTTGCTCCCGTATTCTGCGGTAGTGCTCTTATGCTTTCGGCTATCGATATGTTCCTTTATGCAGTTAAGAATTATTCTCCCTCGCCTGCAGATAAGATTGCTTACGCACTTGATAAGAACGGCGAAAAGGTAGAGGTTGCTTGCGATGCCAATGCGCCAGCCCTCATTCGCGTGTTTAAAACAGTTGCCGACCCCTTTGTTGGTAAACTCTCTTACTTCAGAGTTCTCTCGGGTAAGATAAGCAGTGATGCAACCTTAGTAAACTCTACAAATGGACAGCAAGAGAAAATCGGTAAACTTGTTTACATAAAAGGTAAGAAGCAGGAAGATGTCAAGACCATTACTGCAGGTGATATAGGCGCAGTTGCAAAACTTGCAACAACCGTTACCGGTGACTGCCTGTGCGATGCATCAAGAATTCTTACAAGACCTGCGCTTCCTTTCCCGCATCCCACACTTAATATGGCAATTGTTCCTAAGAATAAGGGCGATGAGGGTAAGATTTCGCAGAGTATCGCGAGACTTCGCGAAGAGGACCCCACCCTTTACTTTGCAACCAATCCCGAAACTCGCCAGCAGGTTATTTCGGGTCTCGGCGAGCAGCATCTTGATGTCGTTGTTTCCAAACTCAAGACTAAATTCGGACTTGAGGTACTCCTTGAAACCGCAAGAGTTCCTTATAGAGAAACCATCAAGAAAAAGGTTAAGGTTCAGGGTAAATATAAAAAGCAGTCCGGCGGTCACGGTCAGTATGGTGACGTTTGGATCGAGTTTGAGCCCTGCGATAGTGAAGAAATGATCTTCGCTGAGAGCGTTTTCGGCGGCGCAGTTCCCAGAAACTTCTTCCCCGCAGTTGAAAAGGGCCTTCGCGATAGTATGGAAAAAGGCTTCCTTGCAGGCTATCCCATGGTAGGCGTTAAGGCAACACTCGTTGATGGCTCTTACCACCCCGTTGACTCTTCGGAAATGTCCTTTAAGATGGCGGCAAACGTAGCATTCAAGAACGCTATGGTAGATGCTTCTCCCGTACTTCTTGAACCCATCGTTAAACTTACCGCTAAGGTTCCCGAGGTTAATACCGGCGATATTATGGGCGACTTAAATAAGCGCCGCGGTAGAGTGCTCGGTATGAATCCTCTGGTACGCGGTATGACCGAGATTATTGCCGAAGTTCCTATGTCAGAGACCGGCGACTTTACAACAGTTCTCCGCTCTGTAACACAGGGTAGAGGTAGCTTTGAAACCGAGTTTGAGCGCTATGAGCAGCTCCCCTCAATGCTCGAGGAAAAGGTTATTGCCGAGAATAAAGCAAATATGGAAGACTAATTTTAAAAAGCCGACAAAATTTTGTCGGCTTTTTTCTTTTTTGCTATTGAAATCTTTATTAAAAGTAATATAATTTATAAAGAGAAGGAGGTGGCATCATGCGTAAGATTAATAAAAATATGTGCGAAGGCCCAATGCTTGGAAATATCATTCTTTATACTATCCCGATTATATTGACAAGCGTCTTGCAGCTGCTTTTTAATGCCGCCGACCTTGTTGTTGTAGGTAGATTTTGCGGTAGTATATCGGTTGCCGCCGTTGGCGCGACAAGTTCGCTTACTAATTTGATAGTCAGCCTTTTCATAGGACTTTCTGTAGGCTCGGGCGTTGCAGTGGCGCATGGTATCGGAGCAAACGATTTTGAAAAAACACATAAAGCAGTTCATACCGCAATTCCGCTTGCATTAATCGGTGGCGTTGTTTTAACTGTAGTCGGAATTATTTTTTCAAAACCCTTGCTAAAACTTATGGATACGCCCGACGAGGTTTTGGATCTTGCCGCCTTGTATATGAAGATATTCTTTGGTGGCATGGTTTTCAATATGCTCTATAATTTCGGCGCCTCAATTTTAAGGGCGGCGGGAGATACTAAAAGACCGCTTATTTACCTTTCTATAGCAGGCGTAATAAATGTTATTCTCAACATCTTTTTCGTTACAGTTTTCCATATGAATGTCGCAGGTGTCGCCCTTGCAACAACCATTTCGCAGGCGGTTTCGGCAGTTCTTGTTATACTCGCCCTTATGCACCGCCACGATAGCATATATTTCAGCATAAAAGAAATGTGCATTGACGGTGAAGCGGTCAAAAAGATACTTAAAGTAGGGGTTCCTTCGGGAATTCAGTCTTCGCTTTTCAGTATTTCAAATGTGCTTATTCAGTCATCGATAAATTCATTTGATGCAACGTTTGTGGCAGGCTCTGCTGCCGCAGCAAATGTCGAGAGTTTTGTCTGGGTTTCGATGAATTCGTTTCACCAGTCGGCGCTTATTTTCACAGGTCAGAACTTCGGCGCTAAAAAGTTTGATCGAATCAAGAAAACGCTTCTCATCTGTCTTAGCGGCGCCGCGGTCTGCGGACTTGTTTTGGGCTCGCTAACCTACATTTTCGGAGAGCCTCTGCTTTCCATTTATATAACCGATTCGCAGGAAGCAATAAACGCGGGACTCATAAGATTTTCACTTGTTGGTCTGCCGTACTTCTTGTGCGGAATAATGGATACAACAACAGGCGCAATAAGAGGAATGGGCTCATCAATGCCGCCTATGATAATCAGTATAATCGGCGCTTGCGGATTTAGAATTGCCTGGATTTACACCATTTTCAGTATCCCCAGGTTCCATACGCCGCAGATTTTATTCTTGTCATATCCAATCTCGTGGATACTTACATTTGTGGCACTTATAATAACATTTGCGATAGTTTTTAAGAAAAACAGGAAAAAGTACGATAATTAATTGAAAAAGCGGGATAAAACTCCCGCTTTTTTCTTTTATAATGTTGAAATGTTTGCGAAGTTATAATATAATAAAAAAAACGTTAAAAAAAGGAGGAAAACAGCATTATGGAAACTTTTGTACTGCTTGCGGCAGTAGTAATCGCCGCTTGTGTAGTATTTCATAAACTGTCGGGTAAAATAGGTATTCCTATGCTGTTTGCCTTTATACTTCTCGGTATGTTTTTCGGGTCTGATGGTATATTTAAAATCGCTTTTGATGATTTTAATTTTGCTCAGCAAATTTGCTCCATCGCCCTTATATTTATAATGTTTTATGGCGGATTCGGTACAAAATGGAGCGCCGCAAAACCCGCCGCGGCTCACGCATTTGTCCTCTCATCGCTGGGAACAGTTTTAACCGCAGGCTTAGTAGGGCTTTTTTGCCACTTTGTGCTTAAAATCGAACTTTTGGAAAGTTTTCTTATTGGCTCGGTAATAAGCTCGACCGACGCTGCATCGGTTTTCTCAATACTTCGCTCAAAAAGACTTAACCTAAAGGATTCAACCGCATCGCTCTTAGAGGTCGAAAGCGGAAGTAATGACCCGTTTTCGTATATGTTAACCATGCTTGTGCTCTCGCTTATGAATGGGGGAGCAGACGGCGGAAAATTCGTTTGGATGATTTTTGCTCAACTTTTCTTCGGAGCAATATTCGGCATCGTGATAGCATATATTTCGGCGTACGTTATGCATAAATTTAGGTTTTCCGATGGATTTGACGGAGTATTCTTAGTAGCAGTAGCCCTCTTGTCATACGTGCTCCCAACCTTGCTTGGCGGAAACGGATATCTGAGCGTTTATATTACAGGTATCATTCTTGGTAATAAGAAACTTTATAATAAAAAATCTCTCGTGCATTTCTTCGATGGCGTGACCGGTCTTATGCAGATGATTTTGTTCTTCATCTTAGGTCTCTTGTCCTTCCCGTCGAGTCTACCGTCAGTTGCCCTTATAGCCCTTGCGATTGCGGTTTTCTTAACCTTCGTAGCGCGACCCGTTGCAGTTTTCCTGCTTTCACTACCATTTAGGTGCAGTATAAACAAACTGCTCGTTGTCTCATGGTCGGGAATGCGCGGCGCGGCATCAATCGTTTTCGCGATACTTACGGTTATTGACCCCGCCTACACCCAACATGATATATTCCATATAGTGTTCTTTATAGTTCTCTTCTCAATTCTCATTCAAGGCTCACTCCTGCCCATCGTATCAAAGGGACTTAATATGACCGATTTTGAGGGTGACGTTATGAAAACCTTCAATGATTATACTGAGGAATACCCAGTAAGTTACATTCAGTTTTCAATCCCCGAAAATCATAGTTGGTGCTCAAAAAAAGTTAGCGAACTCTCGCTTCCGCCCGAGTGCCTACTGGTGCTCGTTTCAAGACAAGGCAAAAAGATAGCTCCTCGCGGCAATACAATAATTCACGCGGGTGACATTCTTATTTTAAGCGGTAGGGAATCCGAGCGTCTTGAGGGTGTTCACCTCTATGAGAGAGTCATCGACCCTGATGATGAGTGGAAATATAAAACGGTCGGCGAAATCCCCGCAGGTGATAAACTTATCGTTATGATTAAAAGAGGCGAGCATACTCTCATCCCGAGAGGCACAACAAAACTTCTGCTCGGCGATGTCCTTGTTATTAATGAAATTTCCGACTTAGAGCAGTAAGAAAAAGGCTCCGCAGAGTGCGGAGCCTTTTTCTTGCTTTTTTATTTTAATTATGTTATAATGTTGTAAATCCAACAAAAAGAGGGGCAAAAAATGCAAAATCACATAGAACTTATAAGCAGATCGCCTTTTTTCAGAGGTGTAAAAGCGCAGGACTTTACAAGGGTCCTTGAATACCTCGGCGCAAGAATATGCCGTTTTGAAGAAGATGAGCCCATCTTTAGCGAGGGCGAAGCGGTAGAGTGCGCGGGAATAATCCTTTCTGGCAAGGCGGAGATAAGAATAGAGGATTATAACGGAAACAGCAATATTATTTCTCAACTTCCCGTAGGGGAAATGTTCGGCGAAGCGCTTTGCAGTATAGAGGCGGATGAACTACCCGTAAGTGTTTACTCGGCCGCTAAAACAGAGGTTATGTTTTTTAACACAAACAAACTTCTTGATATTGAAAAAAATGATTTTGACCTAAAGCCGTTGCTTGTGAAAAATCTGCTGCTTATACTTTCGTCCAAAGCTCTGCGTCTGCGCGCCAAAATAAACATCCTCTCTCAGCGAACAACTCGGGAAAAGATAATGGCATATCTTTTAATGGAATCGAAAAAAGCAGGGAAGAGGGAATTTAATATAGGTTTTGACCGTCAGGCTCTTGCCGATTTCTTGGGAGTAGAGAGAAGCGCTATGTCTGCGGAACTTTCAAGGCTTAAAAAGGACGGAATTATTGATACACATAAAAATTACTTTAAAATACTAAACGAAGAGTAAAAAATCGGGGTTTTGCCCCGATTTTTTGTGTTTTTATGCTTGACAGTATCATAGTATAGTAGTATAATTGTATACAATAATACAAAAGGAGCGTGAGTACAAATGCTGGAAATTTCAAATAGCACCAACCTGCTTGAGCAAAACAGCTACAAATATTCGCTTCAGGACATCCCTGACCCCAATCTTTACAGAGAAATTTATTCCTACGATGACATTCCCAAGATTGCATTTAACCATAGAAGAGTGCCCATAGGAATGCCTAAGGAAATATGGATAACCGACACCTCGCTTCGCGACGGTCAACAGTCTGTGGACCCTTATACAGTAGAGCAGATAGTCGATTTGTATAAGCTTATGAGTAAACTCGGCGGACCCTACGGAATCATCCGCCAGACCGAGTTTTTCGTGTATAGTAAAAAGGATAGAGAGGCGCTTGAAAAGTGCCGCGATTTAGGTTTGCGCTTTCCCGAGATTACAACCTGGATCAGAGCCTCTAAAGAGGACTTTAAACTCGTTAAAGACCTCGGAATCCGCGAAACAGGTATCCTCGTTTCTTGCAGTGACTATCATATTTTCAAGAAACTTAAGATGACTCGTAAGCAGGCGCTTGACCATTATCTTTCGGCTGTTGCTCTCGCTTTTGAGGCAGGCGTAATGCCGAGATGTCATTTAGAGGATATAACAAGAGCCGACTTCTATGGCTTTGTTGTACCTTTTGTAAATGAACTTATGAAAATGTCACAGGATGCAGGAATCCCCGTAAAAATTCGTGCCTGCGATACAATGGGCTATGGCGTACCCTTTACAGAGGTTGCGCTTCCTCGAAGCGTTCCTGGTATTATCTACGGACTTAAGCACTATTCCGATGTGCCGAGCGAAATGCTCGAGTGGCATGGTCATAATGACTTTTATAAGGCAGTAACCAATGCAAGCACCGCCTGGCTTTACGGCGCCTGCGCAGTAAACTGTTCGCTGCTCGGAATAGGCGAGAGAACAGGTAATATTCCCCTTGAGGCAATGGTTATCGAGTATGCATCGCTGCGAGGCTCGCTTGATGGAATGGATGCCACCGTTATAACTGAAATAGCCGAGTACTTTAAGAATAAAATGGGTTACGAAATTCCGCCTATGACTCCTTTTGTGGGTAGAAACTTTAATGTAACCCGCGCGGGAATTCACGCCGACGGACTTTTAAAGGATGAGGAAATCTATAATATTTTTAATACCGATAAAATCCTAAACCGCCGTCCCGCAGTAATGCTTAGCAAAACTTCGGGCCTTGCGGGAATCGCTTACTGGATAAACGAAAACTATAGACTTTCTGCTTCTGAGGCTATCGATAAGCGCGATGACCTTGTTGTAAAACTCAAAGACTGGATAGACAGTGAGTATGAAGGCGGCAGACAGACCTCGCTCTCAACCCACGAAATCGAAGAAAAGATTGAACAGCTGTCCGGTGGCAGATTCAAGAGACTGTAAGGAGGAAATAGGATGCTTGACCATAGAACAATATCGCTTGCCGATCAGGTTTTTGAAAGGCTTGAAACCGATATTTTAAGCGGTAAATATCAGCGTGGCGAAATCCTGACCGAACTTAAACTGTCGGAAACCATGGGCGTAAGCCGTACCCCCGTAAGAGAAGCGCTCAGAAGACTTGAGCAGGAACATCTCATTGAAGATACCAATAAAGGTTCAATGGTGCTTGGAATCACAAATGAGGACCTTCAGGATATTTACGCCATAAGAATGAATATTGAGGGTATTGCGGCGTATAGAGCGGCAGAGAGAATAACCGACGAGCAAATCAGAGAACTTCGTGAACTTCTTGATCTGCAGGAATTTTATGCATCTAAAAAGGATGCCGACCATATAAAAGGCGTCGATAACCATTTTCACGAACTTGTTTACCGTTATAGCGGCAGTACCGTAATTTATGATACTTTAACTCCGCTTCACAGAAAGATTCAAAAATATAGAAAAGCCTCGGTTGAAAATGCCGAGCGCTCGGAAAACTCACTTAAAGAGCATAGAGCACTCTTGGAGGCACTCGAAAAGCATGACTGTGAACTTGCTCAAAAGGTGGTAACCGACCACGTTGTAAATGCATTTAAGAACATAATGAAGGAAGAGGAGATGAAGTAAAGTGGGACTGACTATCGCACAAAAAATCATTAAGTCACACTTAAAAAGCGGCGAAATGAAGGTGGGAAATGAGATTTCCCTCAAAATTGACCAGACACTAACTCAGGATGCAACAGGAACAATGGCGTACCTTGAGTTTGAAACAATGGGAATTGATAGAGTAAGAACCGAAAAGAGCGTCGCTTACATAGACCATAACACATTACAGTCTGGTTTTGAAAATGCTGACGACCATAGATTTATTCAGTCTATTGCTAAAAAGCATGGAATTTATTTTTCCCGCCCCGGTAATGGTATCTGCCACCAGGTGCATCTTGAGAGATTCGGTAAACCCGGTAAAACCTTGATAGGTTCGGATAGCCATACCCCCACAGGCGGCGGAATCGGTATGCTCGCGTTCGGTGCGGGCGGACTTGATGTTGCAGTCGCAATGGGCGGCGGTGAGTACTTTATCACAATGCCCAAAATGTATAAAGTAAATCTTACGGGAAAACTCAATCCCTTCGTAACCGCAAAGGATGTAAGCCTTGAAATCCTGCGAATTCTGTCTGTAAAAGGCGGCGTAGGTGCTATAATCGAGTGGGGCGGAGAGGGTATTAAAACTCTGTCGGTTCCCGAGCGCGCAACCATTACAAATATGGGAACCGAACTCGGCGCTACAACCTCGATTTTCCCCTCAGATGAGATTACTCGCGACTTCCTTAAAAAAGAGGGTAGAGAAGAGGACTTTATCCCCCTTGCTTCTGATGAAGATGCAGTTTACGATAAGATTATTGATATTAACTTGTCCGAACTTAAACCCCTTATCGCTTGTCCTCATAGCCCCGACAATATCGTAACTGTTGAGAGCCTTAAGGGAACCGTGGTAGACCAGGTATGCATCGGTTCATGTACAAACTCCTCGCTTTTCGATATGCTCAAAGTTGCGGCTCTCTTAAAGGGAAAAACCATTAAAGATAGCGTAAGCCTTTCGATTTCTCCCGGCTCTAAGCAGGTTCTTACAATGCTTTCCGAGTGCGGCGCACTTTCCGATATAATTGCAAGCGGCGCCCGAGTTTTAGAGTGCGCTTGCGGTCCTTGTATCGGAATGGGATTTTCGCCGAATTCTGCGGGCGTGTCCTTAAGAACATTTAATAGAAACTTTGAGGGCAGAAGCGGCACAAAGGATGGTAAAGTATACTTAGTTTCTCCCGAAACTGCAGTTGCCGCCGCATTAACAGGCGAGATAACCGACCCCAGACTCTTAGGCGATATGCCCGAAATTAAAATGCCCGAGGCTTTCTTAATTAACGATACTGCAGTTATCCCTCCTGCATCTGAGGAAGAGGCAAAGGATATAGAGATTCTTCGCGGACCTAATATAAAGAAGTTCCCCGATTCTCTCCCGCAGACAGATAGCCTTTCTGCCCAGCTTGTTTTAAAGGTTGGCGATAACATTACAACCGACCATATTATGCCTGCAGGCGCTAAAATTCTGCCTTACCGCTCAAATATTCCTTACCTTTCGAAATTCTGCTTTGCAGTTTGCGATGAGTCCTTCCCCGAGAGAGCGCTCGCGGCAGGTAAGAGTATTATCGTAGGCGGTGTAAACTACGGTCAGGGCTCTTCAAGAGAGCACGCCGCGTTAGTTCCTATGTACCTCGGCGTTCGTGTTGTAGTAGCAAAAAGCTTTGCAAGAATCCATATTGCAAACCTTATAAATGCAGGCATTATGCCCCTTACATTTAAGAATCCCGATGACTACGATAAACTTAGTCAGGGCGATAACCTCTCGCTTTCCGATGTGTTCAGTGGAATGGATAGCGGCGAGATTATTCTTAAAGATGAAACAAGTGGCGAGAGCGTATCGCTTAGCTGTGACTTTACACAGCGCCAAAAAGACATCTTAAAAGCAGGCGGACTTTTAGCCTACACAAAGGAAACAGGTGACAAATAATGCAAAATCAGATAAACGCTGCAGTAAAGCAGTTTGAAAAACTATTAAATGAGCAACTCGCCCGCGTTGAAGAGATGGAAAAGGGTGCAAAGGCAAAAGACTTTACACAGATGGATAAGATAGTTATCGGCGTTTGCGGCGGCGATGGTATCGGTCCTATCATTGTAGATGAGGCAAAGAGAGTTCTGGACTTTGTCTTAAAGCAAGAAATCGAATCTGGTAAGGTTGAAATCCGCAATATCGAGGGTCTTACCATTGAAAACCGCCTCGAGCAG
>JAZQLL010000082.1:0-4389 GCA_045542675.1 Oscillospiraceae bacterium | reverse complement strand
TACAGTAAATGCTGTTACATCAAGAAACGAGATAGTAACCGATAGATGCGGCAATAAAACTGCATACGAATATGATGCTAAGGGCAGAACTACTAAGGTAATCAGCAAAGATTCACAGAATACCGAACTTGCAAACGTTTCATATTCTTACGATGCCTTTGATAACCTCTCCGAAATCGTTCGAGGAGATGGAATGAAGTATGTGCTTAATTATAATGCGTTCCATAATTTAGAGAGCATCGGCATCGACGGAAAGACCGACGGAAACCTCATTTCTTATACCTATAAAAACGGCAGCGGCAGACTCAAAGAGCTTGCTTACGCCAACGGCGATAAGATGAAGGCTACCTATAATTCTTACGGCCAGCTCGTTTCTGAAACCTGGACAAACTCGGAAAATGTCGAAACTGCCCGATATAAATATGCCTATGATGGACAGGGAAATATCGTTCGTTCCATTGACATTTTGGCTGAAAAGGAATATACTTATTATTACGAGGACGGCAGTTTAGTTCGCTCGGCAGAGTATACAATTACTCTCGATGAAAACGAGTTCGTAACTGCGAGAACACTCGTTTCCTCAATCGCCTATGTTTATGAGGATGGTAAGCTTATCCGTAAGCATATCCGCCCCGAGAATAGCGATGAGCAGATTGTTTACTATGAGAATTCCGACGACAATAATATTGTCACTAAGTTTAAAGTAGGAGATACAACAGTAACTTCTCATAGCAAAACCGACTCTTTCGGCAGAAAGATTTTCGATGAGCTGCAGTTTGGAAAAGGCGTAGTATCCCGTAGTTTTACCTACCATGTGGGTGAAATTTCAGAGGAACACCAGAACGGTGAAAAGATCAAATCCTCACCTACAACCCAGCTTGTAAAAGAAATTACCTATCCCGATGGCAGTACCTTAACCTATGAGTATGATAATGAGGAAAGAATCACCTCTGTTGTTCATAAGTATAAAGATGGGGATAATGAGGTAGTAAACACTACCGAGTATACCTATGATGCATTAGGTCAGCTTTTAACTGAGACCGTTAACGGAGCAACTACAAAGTTTGTTTATGATAACTATGGCAATATTACCGAAAAAGGTCTATGTGACGATGATGGCAATATTATAGCTGAAAGCAAGAAAACCTATGTTTACGGCAATGAAAATTGGAAAGATCTGCTCACCTCTTATAATGGTCAAACAATAACCTACGATGCACAGGGTAACCCCACGAGTTATTTTGGCGAAGCTTTGACATGGGAAAAGGGTAGACAGCTTAAAACCTTCGGTCAGGAATCCTTTGAGTATAATGCTAACGGAATCCGAACTTTCAAGACAGGACATGGAGAAAATCATTATTATACTCTTGAGGGAACAAAGATTGTTTGTGATAGTTGGACACAGCCTATAACAAAGGAAGCGCGCACAATCATTCCGCTGTATGATAATGAGGACAGTGTGTGCGGTATTATTTACAATAATGTACCATACTATTTCTATAAAAATTTGCAAGGTGACATTATTGCTATTTTAGATGCAAATGGTAATACTGTTGGTAGGTATTCTTATGATGCATGGGGTGTACCTACAATATTAGAAAATACAAGTCCTGACTTTGTTGCATCTTATAATCCCTTCTTGTATAGAGGCTATTATTACGATTGGGATACAGGTCTTTACTATCTCCAGAGCCGCTACTACGCCCCCGCAACCGGTAGGTTTATTAGTGTGGATATGCCTGAGATAATGTTATCGGTTAACAAAAGTACAAAGGTCAATTTGTTTGCGTATTGTTTGAATAGCACATTGAATTATAAAGATGCGGATGGATATGATGCAGTTTGGTTACAAGCTACTAAAAGTGTTATGGGAATGGGACACACAGGATTAGCATTTCAGTACAAAAAGAAATGGTATTATTGGTATTGGGGAGTATCTGATGCGGCTCTTTGGCAATATATCGGCATGGCATTAAAATGCGTCCTATTGGGCATTCCTTTAACGGGCATGGCATTTTTTGTTGCATCTTATACGGTTTTTGCTAAATGTGAAATCAAGCCACTAGGTGGCAAAAGTAATTGTGGTGAAAAAGAGATAGTAGCAAGGGCTAATACGCTCTACAAGTCGGATACCAAATTTAACGAATCATTTTACATTAAGGGAGATTTTAATAATACTTATTACTACTTTTTGACACAAGCCTTAAGAAGAAGGTACAATCTTTTATCAAATAATTGTATGCAAACTACTGTCAAGGGAATAAACTCCGGAAGATTTTCTTCAAACAATGTTATAAATCATCTTAGATTTTCTGCCGCACAAAAAATCATCGTTCCTAATATCGCTTACAACTGTCTTAAAATATTCTTTTAAAGGGAGAACCCAATGAAAAAATTCTCAATAATGTTCTGTGTGTTGTTATGTATATCGCTTGGCGTTATATTATCTTCCTGCGGAAGTCGAGTACGCTATGTGGAGGATGAAACAATATCTTTGAACTATAACAATATTTCTGCGCGGGCGGGGGTAAGAATTTGGCTAACGCAAGACGCGGCGTATTTTCTTGAGGATAATCTATTTCAGCATTATTTCAAGGTTTCGGCTCAAGGTAAAGAAATGCTTGTCCAAAATAACGGTGGTGGATTTGGCGAAATTGAGGTTTATGGCAACACAGCTATTATATTAGACCACGATATAAGCATCAATCCGGAAAGATCAATCTATCGATTTCGCATGCTTGATTTGGGAACCAAGAAGACAAAAACTATAGCAAAAGTAGAAAACGTTGAGAAATTCCTTTACTTAGACGGCAATATTTTCGCTCTGTGTTACGAAGCGCGGGAAGATGAGTTTGTTTATTCAATAAAAATGATCTCCGTTCCCGATGGTCAAATCAGTGACATAGCAACATCGGTTTTTGCTATCGGCGTACGAAATGGAAAAGCGACTTATATCGAAAAAACAGGTAACATATTTACTGTCTATGAATACAGTGTTTTAGAGAAAATGTCGCGACTGGTTGGTGAGTGCTCGATTCCGCTTGCATATGGCGAGGCGTTGTTAGAAGGCGTTAATTTCACATCGGATTATATTGTAATGGCTGTCCGTAATAGCGAAGAATTCACTTCAAGAATTATAATGTATTCAGTAGAGACTAATGAAGTTGTAAGTCGTATAGTGGATTTTTATGTTGATGAAATGGTGGCGTTTGACGAAACAGCATTTATCCTTGGAACAAGGGATTTTCAGTCTGAGTCAAAATTTCAAGTTAACAAACTATACAGTGTGAATCTTGCAACGGTGAATATTGAAGAAATAGTAGAAATTATGGGGCGTCCCGAAATTTTTGTAACTTCGGACAACGATGCTTATATTTTACAGGGCGGATATTCTAAAACAGAGCATTACTCAACAAGCGGAAAAAAAGCAGATCCTTTTATTACACAAGGCAGGGGACGGTTCTCTGATTGACAACCCATAAATCAAAAACCAACAAAAAGGGTGGCATAGCCACCCTTTTTTCTCCGCCCGCTAGCCCAAAACTTGACAAAATGTCAATAAATTACGCAACAATTTTAGTAAAATGTCAAGCTAGAAAAGATAAAACTTTGCATTTTGTCAAGAAAAGGGCGTTCCATTGACATTAAGGCGCTTAAAGAGTATACTTATTACTACGAGGACGGCTCGCTTGTTCGCTCGGCAGAGTACAATGTAACCATTGAAAATGAGCTTGGGGGACAAGAGAACCGTCCCCTTGTCCTAAAAATCAAGCTGAAAAATTCCAACGAGCAATAGAGGATTTTAAAAAATATTCTGGAATGCCACCCGATTATAATTTGCCCTGGGAAACATTAGTTCTATTGGCAAATGAAATAAAAAAGGAGTTTAAATAAGGGGAAATATGAAAGAAGGAGCATATCTATATCTCAGAATAATGGGTGAAAATTTAGATTTTCTATATCTTACAAAGAAAACTGGGCTCGTGCCAACAGTTACGCATCGCAAAGGGGATGATTTAAGCGTATTTGGTCAAAATTTTTTTTGCGAGACAGATTGTTGGCAAGCTGATTATAGAATATTGTCAGAACAAACTCTTGAAGAGGCAGTGATACAATTTCTTGATGATTGTTTAAAAAACAACAAAAGGTTTCCGTGGCCTAATTCTATTCAGGTAGACTTATGGTTATCTATTTATCCCGAAGAGCGATATACGAGTTTACGTTTTACTAAAAAAGTTATAACTATGTTAGATGAACTTGATGTGAACTTGTGTGTGGTTACTACGGATTTATCCGATTTTTATATGACAGGGGACGTATGTAGTACGGGGGATGGTTCTCCGTCTTGAGAAAAAAGAAAAAAGGGTGGCTTCGCCACCCTTTTTTCTC
>JAZQLL010000081.1:0-7880 GCA_045542675.1 Oscillospiraceae bacterium | reverse complement strand
TTCTTCATTTATATGCGCAGATGAGAGGAAAAAGACTGCGAGGGCGCCGGTTTGAATCCATGCGAGCGTTACATCTACAAGCGAGTGCAACAGCACCGCGCCGACAAGCGAGAAAAGCAGCGGAGCGTACCTTTTACCTTTTACACTGACAACATTTTTTACGCCGAATATCAGTAGCGGAGCGCTACCCAAAACGCCGAATGAGAGCAACATATCAATGAAAAGATTGTGGCAGTGGAAATTTTCCTGACCGCCATAGGTTTCCCAAATCTGCAGGTATCCCATCATTCCGCGACCGAATATGGGAGTATCAAGAAAGCCTTTCAGTCCCGCCTGCCAGATGGTTGCACGGATGGAAATATTCTCGGCAAAGTTTGAAATGCGCGGCATAATGAAGGTAAGTTTCGGAAGGAATATAACTCCCACCACCGCAAGCGCTGTGACAGCGGCAAACAGTTTATATTTCTTTGTCAAAAGCAGGAGAATCCAAACGCCGAAAGCGATACAGAAAAATGCCGACTGGCAATCCGCCATCAAAAGTCCCGCAATATTTGCGGCGATTACGACTAAATTAAATATCTTACTGCCATCACCCGAAAGAAGCCGATAAACACACAAAAGCACCACAAAGGTGATTACCATACCATAATAGTTGGGGTTAAAAAAGACCGACGGCGCTCTGTTTTTAAGATGGAAAAAGAGTGACGGGATTTCGTTTGAATAAACGATTTTCTGAAGCGCCGCAACAAGCATTGAGGTTATACTCATCGCCCCTATAACATCACTGATACGCGAAAACAGGCCGCTCGTCATATAGGCTCTTATGTACATTGCAAGAACCATCATAAGCGTTGCCGCAAAGAAGCAGGCAATGCCGACATAGTTTTTAAAAACTATCGGAGTTACGAGGTTAATGGCAAAAAATGCGGCAACAAGGTAAAAATCGAAGCCTTTTAAAAAGGTTTTTCGCACACTCTTTACAAAAAGCGCCCTCAAAACCACGAAAAGCAAAACCGCCGCCGACAAAAAGTAAGGGAGAAAGCAGGAAAATACAGCTAAAAGAATATAGTTTTCCTCTCGGCTATCCGAAATGTACTTTTTAAATAATTCTTTTACTGCCATAGTTTTCTCACTTCCTTACATTATATTTTTAGCATTTTCTATGTCCCGGGAAATTTGCTCCTTGAGTTTTTCTTCGCTTTGAAACTTTATTTCGTCACGCAGAAACTTATTAAGAGAAATACGCACCTTTTTGCCGTAAAGGTCAAGTGTAGTATCCAGAATGTAGGTTTCTGCCACAAGCGAGGCGTCCTTTTTTACAGTCGGGCAGACGCCTATGTTGGTAACCGCAGGCATATCTATGCCGTCAACGCTTGCCCTTGAGGCGTAAACTCCGCGCTTTAGCGCAAAGTTTTGCGGCAGAGCGAGATTGATGGTTGGATAAAGCCTTTTTGAGCCTATATGCTCGCCGCTTATGACCTCTCCCTCTATCTCAAAAGGTCTGCCGAGCATTGTGGCCGCTTTGTCAAGGTTTCCTTGTGAAAGCGCCTCTCTTATTGCGCTCGAGCTTACTCTCTCGCCGCCGATATCAACGGCGTCGACCACAAAAACCTCAAATCCGAGTTCCTCACCAAGTGCCTTTAAAAGCTTGACATCTCCGCTCGCGTGCTCACCAAAACGAAAGTCCGCGCCGCAGGTAAACGCCGATGCCGAAAACTGATTCGTAAGTTTAAGAACAAAATCTCTCGGCGAAAGGCCCCTGAAGTCCGAAAAATCGGGCACTAAAGCGAAATCTACTCCGATTTCCTCTATAAGAGAAAGCCTTTTTTCAATATCGTAAATCTCGCCGTTTTTAGTTTTGTTTATGATATTTTTATCTGCAGTAAATGTGAAAACGGCGGAAGAAATGCCGCACTCTTGCGCCTTTTCTACCGCTTTTTCTATTACCGCGCAGTGTCCCAAATGCACACCGTCAAAAAAACCGAGCGCCATAACGCAGGGTTTTGTATTTTCATTTTGTAAGGTAAATCTTTTCATTTTACCCATTCCTTTTAATCGTTATAGAACATTTTCACCGATTTAAATACATTTTGCGGATAAAACACCTTTGCGATTCCGATAAACTTCTTATCGCATCCGTAAACTCTGAAGTGTGCCTCTGCATCACAAACAGCGCCACTTACCTGATTTATCGAAAGTGCCACGCCGTTTTTATAAAGGCGGGTGGTATGCTCATTTAATATTATGGGCGGATATTCGCTAAAAATTTCGTCAATGTCTAAAATGAGCGAATGCGCTCTACCCTCGTCGGCGGCTTTTTGCACTTCATCTAGTGTTACACACCGAGAAATATCAAATCCGAGCGCCGAAGTGCGTGTAAGACTTGTCATACAAGCGCCGCATCCGAGCCTATCTCCAATATCGGCACAAATTGTTCTGACATAGGCGCCTTTTGAAACGTGGACAGAGAATTTATACTCATCCTCGTTCTCGGTTTTGCCCTCAAAAGAGATGTCATAAACCGTTATTTTTCTGCTTTTGCGCTCAACCTCGACTCCCTCTCGCGCGAGGTCATAAAGTCTTACGCCATTTACCTTTACCGCCGAGTACATAGGGGGAATCTGCTCCTGCTCGCCTTTAAAACTTAATACTGCATCCTTTATTTTTTGAACATCGCGCTCGGGAGTTTTCTCCTCTAAAACCGCGCCCCATATATCCTGGGTGTCGGTTTTTATACCTAGGCGGAAGGTGGCAATATATTTTTTATCGGTGCAGGGCGCAATGTCTATGGCCTTGGTGGCTCTGCCCACAAATATGGGTAGCACTCCTGTTACATTGGGGTCAAGGGTTCCGCCGTGGCCTATTTTGCGCTCTTTTAAAATACCCCTAAGTTTCGCCACAACATCAAACGAGGTGAAATTCTGGGGTTTATTTATTAAAAGAACTCCGTCTTTCATAAATATCTTCCTATCGTTTCAACGATTTTTTCTTCTGCCTCACTGATACTGCCCCAAACTGTGCAACCTGCGGCGCCTGCGTGACCGCCGCCGCCGAGTTCAGCACAGATATTGCTTGCATCAGGGCGTTTACCTGTGCGAAGCGAAATTTTGCACTCACCGGGCGAACGTTCTTTTATAACAACGCCGACCTCTACCCCTTGAATCTGACGGGTGAGGGCAGGCAGTGCATCCAAATCGCACTCCTCGGCTCCGACCTCTTGCATAAGGCTATACGGCACCTTTATAAGCGCGCATTTGCCGTTATGGTAAAACCTTAAATCCTGCATACAGGTACGCTCAATTTCAAGTTGGGCGCGGCTTTTAGACTCAAACATTGCCTGATTTATCCTATAAACATCAATGCCGCGCTCAATAGCCTCAGCGGCAACAGTATGCGCCTTTTCGGTGGTGTTTGAATATTTAAAGCAACCGCAATCGGTACTGATTCCTGTGTATATACAGGTAAGTTCCTTATCGGAAATTTCGCCGTCGAGCGCCAGAATTATATCATACACTATCTCGCAAGCGGCGGCAACACTACTGTCAAGCACAGTAAATTTAGCGTAATGTGTGTTGGATTTATGATGGTCGATACAAAGGTCGACCTTGCCTTCATAATGCTCCATTCCCCTGCCGAAAAGGCTCTCGGAAGCGATGTCTACCGCAACGATAAACTGCCCTTCAAACTCTTCTCTCTCATAGCCCTCATAAAGAAAACTATATTTCTTGGGAATGGTCTTTTCATTTTCGACCCTCACCTTTTTGCCATGCTTTGTAAGGGCAAAATAGAGCGCAAAAGCGCACCCAAGAGTATCTCCGTCGGGATTCTGATGGGTGAGAATAACTATATTGTCGCTTTCAAGCAACATTTTTGCCGCTCTCTCTATGTTTTGATGCATATTTTAGTCCTCTTTTTTATTATTCAGACTGTGAATAATACTATTGATGTGAGCGCTGTGCTCAATGGAATTGTCTGCGATGAAAATTACCTCGGGGGTGTTTCTCAGTTTAACTCTCTGAGAGAGTTCTCTTCTTACATAGCCTGCCGCACTTTTAAGCCCTTTTACCGATTCTTCGGTTTTTTCAGAGCCTTCGAGCGAACTTACATACACCTTGACCTGCGAGAGATCTCTCGCAAGATCAAGATGAACGATACTGAGAAGTTGTGATACACGAGGGTCCTTAATATGTCTTAAAATCTCCACCAGAGCGTACCTGATATCCTCGGCGGATTGGTCAGTTTTATAACTTCTTCCCATTTTAAGCTCCTTTTAAATTAATCCTGATATTCCTCTGTGATGAAGGCTTCGAAAACGTCGCCTTCCTTAATGTCATTAAATTTCTCAAGCGAGATACCGCACTCATAGTTTGAGGCGACCTCTTTAACATCGTCCTTAAAGCGACGAAGTGAATTAATTTCATCCTCTGCCATTACGATACCATCACGAACGACACGAATCTTACTGTGTCTTGTAACCTTACCTGAAGTTACATAACAACCTGCGATTGTTCCGACGCTCGAGAGCTTGTAAACCTGGCGAACCTCTATTCTGCCCTGCTCAACATCGCGGAACTTGGGAGCGAGCATACCCTTCATAGCCGCCTCGATTTCCTCGATGCAGTCATAGATAATACGGTATGTTCTCATATCAACACCCTTCTCCTTAGCCATATCATCGGCAAGGGGATCGGGGCGGACATTAAAGCCTACAACGATGGCATTTGAAGCATCGGCAAGCATAATATCAGACTCACTGATTGCGCCAACGCCGCCATGAATTACGCGAACGCGTACTTCCTCATTACTTATCTTCTCAAGGCTCTGCTTTACAGCCTCAACCGAGCCCTGAACGTCTGCCTTAACGATAATTGAAAGTTCCTTCATCTCGCCCTCTGCGATATGGCTAAAGAGGTTATCGAGAGTAACCTTCTGGAATGCGGCAAATTTCTCGTCCTTCTGAGCCTGTTTTCTCTCCTCAACGAGTTCACGGGCAAGGCGCTCGTCCTCAACTGCATTGAAGATGTCGCCTGCGCTGGGTACCTCTGCAAGACCTACAATCTCAACGGGGGTTGAGGGACCTGCGGTTTTAACCTTTCTGCCCTTATCATCGGTCATAACGCGGACACGACCTACCGCAGTGCCTGCGATAACGATGTCGCCCGAATTGAGTGTACCGTTCTGAACAAGCACAGTTGCAACAGGTCCGCGGCCCTTATCAAGTTTTGCCTCGATAACGATACCTTTAGCAAGTCTGTCGGGGTTAGCCTTAAGCTCGAGCACGTCGGCGGTAAGGATTACCATCTCAAGAAGTTCATCGATACCTGTATGCTCTTTTGCCGAAACGGGAACGCAGATAACATCGCCGCCCCACTCCTCGCAAACGAGTTCGTGCTCGGTAAGTTCCTGTTTTACTCTTTCGGGATTTGCTTCGGGTTTATCCATCTTATTGATTGCAACAATAATGCTTACACCTGCGGCTTTAGCGTGGTTTATAGCCTCAACTGTCTGGGGCATGATACCATCATCTGCGGCAACTACGAGGATAGCAATGTCGGTAAGCTGAGCTCCGCGGGCACGCATTGAGGTAAATGCCTCGTGGCCCGGGGTGTCAAGGAAGGTTATCTCTCTTCCGCCTGCAGTTACCTTATAAGCACCGATATGCTGGGTAATCCCGCCTGCCTCGGTAGAGGTTACGCTTGTATTACGGATAGCATCAAGAAGCGAGGTCTTACCGTGGTCAACGTGTCCCATTACAACAACAACGGGGCTACGGGGTTTTAAGTTCTCTGCCTCATCGGTAGAATCGTCGATAAGTCTTTCCTCAATAGTTACAACAACCTCTTTCTCAACCTTTGCATCGAGTTCCATGGCAACCATTGCGGCAGTATCATAGTCGATGGTCTGGTTGGTTGTCGCCATAACGCCCAAGAGCATTAAGCGCTTTACAACCTCTGCGGCGGTAACTTTTAAGCGCATTGCGAGCTCAGAAACAACGATTTCATCAGGAATGAGAACCTTAAGCTGATGCTTTTTCTGATTCTGAAGCTGAATTCTTCTGAGTTTATCCGCCTCGGTTTCTCTCTTTGCAGAACCGGGCTTGCCTCTCTGCTGGGATTTCTGCACGAGCTTTTGTTTTCTCTGCATATTATCCGAGTTATAAGAGCTACTGGGCGCTATGCGCTCATATTTTTCATTATATTTATCAAGTTCAACAAAGTCAGTTCTGGTATTAACCTTACGCACCTGCTTTTGAACCTCAACTGTTTCGGTTGAGCGGGTGCGGATAACATTCTCAAACTTCTCCTTAGGCTTTTTAGCCTTCTGCTCCTGCTTTTTGGGCTGAGGCTTAGGCTCTGCCTTTTTAGGCTCTTCCTTCTTGGGTTCTGCCTTTTTAGGTTCAGTCTTTTTGGGTTCTTCCTTTTTAGGCTCGGTCTTTTTGGGCTGCTCTTTTTTAGGCTCAGCCTTTTTCTCGGCAGCCTCTACCTTCTGAGTCTTAGCCTTTTCACGCTCTGCCTTTTTCTCTGCCCACTTTTCGCCCTCTGCAAAGTATGCATCAAGGGTTTTAAGTTCGGTCTTTTTGGTGTAGTGCTCAAAAACTATATTAAGTTCATCTTCATTAAGTGTGCTTGCAGTTTTCTTGCCCTCGTCACCGCGTGCGGCAAAAAGTTCGATTATTTCCTTTGCATCTATGCACAGGTCCTTTGCAAGTTCACTGAGTTTATATTTTACTACCATTAGATACCCTCCTAGTCGTGAAGTTTCTGTTTAAGCATTTGGGCAAAACCCGGGTCGGTTACTGCTACTATTCCCGTAACCTTTCCGATACTGCCGCCGAGCGCCTGCATATCGTAGTTTACCGCGATATGTTCGCACTCATAAGTTTCACACAAGAATGCAAGTTCCTTTTTAGTTTTCTCCGAAAGGTCTGTCGCCGAAAATATTATCTCGGCATCGCCTTTTAAAACTGCATTCTTGACGGTTTCAAATCCGAAAACCAATTTCCCCGCCCTTTTACATAGGCCGAGCGCCGAAAGAAATCTATCATTCATTTTTTCCGATTTCCCCCTGCAAACTTTCGTATACCGATTCGGGAATTTCTGTTTCAAGTGCACGAGAGATAGCGCCTATTTTCTTAGCTTTATTAAGGCAGGCGGCGTTATTACAAATATATACGCCTCTGCCCGATTTTCTGCCGGTTTTATCAAGCAAAACCTCGCCATCGGGAGTTCTTACGATTCTCACAAGTTCGTTCTTTGCCTTTTTCTCGCGGCAGCCACAACAGCTGCGCATAGGCACCTTTTTAGTTTGCATACACTCATTCCCTTCGGGTTTTTAAAGGTTAGTTTTCGCCGTAAAATCCGCTTTCAGGACGGATATCAATTTTATAATCTGTAAGTTTCGCGGCAAGGCGGACGTTCTGTCCCTTATTGCCGATAGCCAGCGAAAGTTCGTTATCTGCAACTGTTACCCTGCAAGCGTTTTTGCCATCTACGGGCTCCAAAATTTCAACCTTGGTGATGTGCTTTGCGGGTGAAAGAGCCGCAGTTATAAACTGTGCGGGATCGTCGCTGTATTTTACAATATCAATCTTCTCGCCGCCGAGTTCTGCTACGATGCTATCGATACGGGTCGACTTTGCGCCGATGCAAGCGCCGACTGCGTCAACATTTTCGTCCTTGCTATACACTGCAATCTTAGTTCTGGAACCTGCCTCTCTCGAGATTGACTTTATTTCAACTGTTCCATCATAAATCTCGGGCACCTCAAGTTCAAAAAGGCGCTTAACCATACCGGGATGTGTTCTCGAAATCATAATCTTGGGAGGACGGGAGGTCTTTTCAAGGTTACGCTTAACATCAACAACATAAACCTTTATGCTC
>JAZQLL010000080.1:0-8263 GCA_045542675.1 Oscillospiraceae bacterium | reverse complement strand
GTATATAGAAAGACAGGCAGCAGCGGTGCATACTTAAAGCAAGCAACAGTAACAGAGACATCTTATACTGATGCAAAGGCTAAGAGCGGCAAGACCTACACTTATGCAATTAAGATTAGAGTAGAGAATGGTCTCATCGCTACAAACAGCGGTCTTATTAAGGCAGCACCTGTTACCATCGCGTAACACTAGCCAAAAGTCAAGAAAGCCAAACGGCTATTAAAAAAGAGAGAGCTTCGGCTCTCTCTTTTTTCTTGCACAAAATAAACCAAAACCGCAGGGGTGAACAATGTTCGCCCCTACAACGATTATTTAATTTTTATCCGTAGGGGCGGGCGCCTCGACCGCCCGTAAGGTTTGTTCAAAATAAAATGGGACGATGTGGGCATCGTCCCCTACAAAACACACCAATAAAAACTTTTCTAAAAACTGTTGACAACGCGCCTTTCGGGTGATATAATAGGCACATATTTGAAAATGCGTAGAAGGAATTATTTTCTGTCAATTTTTCATCACAGAGAGCCGCCGACGGTGTGAATGCGGCATGGGGAAGATAGGAAAGTCTCGTTCCGGAGCAGAGCGGCAGAACCTCTAGTAAGTCGCTACGGATTGCCCCGTTATCATGGCAGGAGGCTTGATAGAGCCTTACAAAGTGGTTGCGTTTATGCAGCAATCAGGGTGGTACCGCGAAAGAATTTTCGTCCCTGAGGTCAAAATATTGGCCTCAGGGATTTTTTATATTCCTGCCTATCAGGCCAAAGTCAGTTAAAAGGAGAAAAATTATGAAGCAGGTAAAAATTTTAGACACAACTCTTTGCAGAGAAAATTCCTTTTCTTTTAAGGAAAAAATCGAGATTGCAAGGCAACTTGAGAGACTTTGTGTCAGTACTATTGAAATTCCCGAAATAGAAAATGCAAAGACCGATATTTTGTATGTTAAAACCGTTTCGGCATTTGTTAAAAAGGCAGTTTTGTCGGTTGCGGCAGGCTCCAGTCTTGAAAGCGTTGAAAACGCCGCTGCGGCTCTCTCGGCTGCAAAAAACGGCAGAATAAGAATAGAACTTCCCGTTTCGGCGGTTTCAATGGAGTATGTTTGTCATAAAAAGGCTCCCAAAATGCTTGAGTGGGTAAAAACTGTCGTAAAGGCGGCCTGCGAAAAGTGTGCAGATGTTGAATTATGCGCCCTTGATGCTACCCGCGCCGAAAAAGACTTCCTTATCAATGTGATTGGTGCCGCAGTAGAAAACGGTGCAACATCCGTTTCTATTTGCGATAATGCTGCCGAGATGCTCCCCGATGATTTTGCGGCATTTGTAACTGAAATTAAAAATAGCGTAAATGTACCTGTAAATGTTGCTTGCGAGAACAAAAACGGACTCGCAGTAGCCGCTGCAGTACTTTCTGTTAAAAATGCGGTTGACGGAGTTAAAACTGCGGTTGGTTCTGATGTTGTCAGTCTTGAAACCTTCGCAACATTGATGAGAAACTGCGGAGAAAACTTCGGCGTTGAAACCACCATCCGCAACACCGAACTTTATCGAATCGTAAAGCAGATTGAGAGAATCGTGGAGGGAACCGATTCAAAATCTGTTGTAACCGTATCAAGCGGCGATGAGTCGATAAGACTTGACGAAAATGACAGCGTTGATGACGTTATTGTTTCGGTTAAAAAACTCGGTTACGATCTCTCGGGCGAGGACGAGGCAAAGGTTTACGAGGAGTTTTTAAGAGTTGCCGCTAAGAAAACTGTTGGTGCTAAAGAACTCGATGCCATCGTTGCAAGCGTTGCGCTCCAGGTTCCCGCAACATATAAACTTGTAAACTATGTGGTAAATAGTGGAAATATCATTTCATCTAACGCCCAGATAACCCTGGATAAAAACGGCGAGAGTCTGCAGGATATAAGCATCGGTGACGGACCTATCGACGCCGCTTTCCGCGCCATTGATAAGATCATCGGTCACCATTATGAACTTGATGATTTCCAGATTCAGTCGGTAACCGAGGGTAAAGAGGCTATGGGCTCCGCAGTTGTAAAACTTCGCGCAGGCGGAAAAGTCTATAGCGGAAACGGAATTTCAACCGATATTATCGGCGCAAGTATCAGAGCGTACATAAGTGCAGTTAACAAGATAATTTACGAGGAGGCGTAAAAATGAAACTTAGCTTTTCAACAAAAGGCTGGCACGAAAATTCGTTTGAAGAGTTCTGCGATATTGCAAACGAACTCGGTTTTCGTGGAATCGAACTTCATAACATAAATAACCGCCTTTTCACATCTAAGGACGGCGCCTTTCATGACTACGCTGCAGCAGCAACAATTCGCCGCCTCTATGAGAAAAACCTTTCAATTCCTTGTATTGATACCATTTGCGATGTTGCAGATTCTGAAAAAACAGAAGAGGCTATTGCCGAAATTGAAAAATGTATGCAGATAGCCGCAAATCTCAAAATTCCCAACATCCGCATCCGCGCTTTCTATAAAGAGGATAGTGCAAAGGGTGTTGAAGCAGTCTGCAGTTTTGTTGATAGGACCCTTTCTAAAGCGGAAGAGCAGGGGGTCACTCTCCTTTTAGAAACCTCGGGAATTTTCGCGGATACCGCCGCGTTAAGAGAGGTTTTAAACCGCTTTGCAAGCGATAATTTAGGCGCATTGTGGAATTTCTCCGCCGCTTACTTTGAAAAAGGCGAGTCGCCCGAAGAGGTAATAAAAAATCTTGGCGCGTATGTTAAGCACGTGCATTTTTCGGACGCTCATAAAACCCAAAACGGCATAGAATATTGCCTCGCAGGAGAGGGAGAAATGCCCATTTCTCAGATGATGCTTGCGCTTCGCTCGGTAAATTACGATGGATTTATTTCGCTCGTCTGGAATCCCGAGTGGTGCCCCGAGCTTGACGATATGGAGATAATTTTCTCGCAGTTCGTAAGCTTTATGAAACAATTTAAAGCAATTTCGAGAAATGAAAAGCAGTACTATTACAACCGTGCTCACACAGGAAAATTCATTTGGGAAAAGGATAGACTTATTGACCTTACCTTCTCCCAGGTGCTTGATAAAATGGTTGAGGAATTCCCCGACCAGTATGCCTTTAAGTACACGACCCTTGATTATACAAGAACATACAGCGAGTTTCGTGACGATGTTGACACCTTTGCAAGAACCCTTATTGCCCTCGGCGTAAAGGCAGGCAGTAAGGTTGCCGTTTGGGCATCGAATGTTCCGCAGTGGTATATCGCTTTCTGGGCAACCGTTAAAATCGGAGCCATTTTGGTAACTGTCAACACCGCTTATAAGATTCACGAGGCGGAGTATCTTTTAAGACAGTCCGATACCCACACCCTCATTTTAACCGAGGGTGCAAAGGACACCCATTACGGCAAAATCATTGCCGAACTTTGTCCCGAACTCGAGAAAAAGAAGCCACAGCAAGCGCTTCACAGTAGCCGCTTGCCCTTCTTAAGAAACGTTATAACCGTTGGATTTAAGCAGAAAGGATGCCTTACCTTTAGCGAGGCGCTCGAGCTTTCCTCGCAGGTTTCCATCGATGAGGTGCACCGTATGGCCGCCGCAGTTGATAAGGATGATGTTTGCAATATGCAGTACACCTCGGGTACCACAGGCTTCCCTAAGGGCGTTATGCTTACACATTACAACGTTGTAAATAACGGTAAATATATCGGCGACCATATGGAACTTTCAACCGCTGATAGAATGATGATTCAGGTTCCTATGTTCCATTGCTTCGGAATGGTGCTTTCCATGACCGCTTCAATGACTCATGGAACAACAATGTATCCCCTGCCGTACTTTTCGCCCAAGCCCGCCTTAAGCTGTGTTCACAACGAGCACATTACGGCGTTTAACGGCGTTCCTACAATGTTTATTGCAATGATGGAACATCCCGACTTTGCAAAAACCGACTTCTCGCATATGAGAATCGGAATTATGGCGGGCGCAAACTGTCCTGCCGACCTTATGAAAAAGGCAACAGAAGCCACCAATATGAATATGCGCGAGATCGTTTCGGTTTATGGTCAGACCGAGGCAAGCCCCGGCTGTACAATGAGCAGTTACTACGATTCACTTGAGGTGCGGACCGAAACTGTTGGTAGCGCTTTTGCAAATGTTGAGTGTAAGATAGTTGATCCCGAAACAGGCGAGGACTGTCCCGACGGAGTGAACGGCGAGTTTGTTGCTCGCGGCTATAACATAATGAAGGGTTACTACAAAATGCCCGATGCAACCGCTTCTACCATTGACAAAGACGGTTGGCTTCACACAGGCGACCTTGCCTGCAGAAGACCCGATGGAAACTACAATATTACGGGTCGACTCAAGGATATGATCATCCGCGGCGGCGAGAATATTTATCCCAAGGAAATCGAGGAATTCTGCTATACTCACCCTAAGGTAAGTGATGTTCAGGTTATCGGCGTGCCCGATAAGCAGTACGGCGAGGAAATTATGGCCTGCATTATCTTAAAAGAGGGCGAGAGTATGACCGCAGAGGAAATGAAGGAGTATATTGGCGCTCACATGGCTCGTCATAAAGTGCCCAGATATATTGACTTTGTGGATAGTTTCCCCATGAATGCCGCAGGTAAAATTTTAAAATACAAGATGCGCGAGGATGCGCAGAAAAAACTCGGTATCGAGTAAAGTGGTGAACTAAATTGATTCAGAATATAAAGGTTATTGACTCGCATTGCCATGTCTATCCCGAAAAGATAGCCGCGGCGGCGGTCGGCGCAACCGATAGGTTTTACGGCGTCACTTCGCATTTTGACGGAAGTGTCGGTGCACTGCTTAATCAGTGCAAAGATATGGGCGTTGACCATGCGGTAGTACAGTCTGTTGCAACAACTCCAAAACAGGTTTCAAGTATAAATAATTTCATTGCGAAAACAGTAGCAGATAGCGGTGGAAAACTTACCGGACTCGGAACACTCCATCCCGATAGCGAAGACATCGCCGCAGATGTTGATGAAATTATAAAATTGGGACTGCATGGAGTAAAACTACACCCCGATATTCAGGCGTTTAAGATAGATGATTACCGTTGCCTTAAAATCTACGAGCTTTGCGAAAAGCATAAACTTCCGATTTTGATGCATACGGGCGACTATCGTTATGACTATTCAAATCCCAACAGAATTGTGCCGATACTTGAAATTTATACCGACCTGGTGCTTGTCGGCGCTCATCTGGGCGGTTGGTCTGTCTGGGAAGAGGCGGCAGAGAAACTTTCTCATTTTGAGAATTTCTTTGTTGACACCTCGTCAAGCCTGCCCTTCGGCGGCGAGGAGAGAATAAAGCGCGCAATCGCTAAATATTCTCCCGAAAAAATCTTGTTCGCAACCGATTATCCTATGGGAAGTCAGAAGATAGAACTTGATTTTATTCTCTCGCTCGGATATTCAAAAGAAGACCTTGAAAAGATTCTTTATAAAAACGCCTGCAAAGTGTTTGGTATTGACCAAAAGAATGTATAAAAAAGAAAATCGGCGGATATTTTTCCGCCGATTTGCCTTTAAAATGAATAAAAATACATAAAAACGGACTTTTTCTCTTGACAATAGCGGCACAAAGGAGTAAAATTTCTGTATTAAGTAAATTTTTGAAAGGAGTGGGCATCGTGAAAAGATTTGATGTACGATTTTATTACTTTTTTACTAAGGGCTGCCCGCTTTCTTTTTAAGTTTACTTTAAAGTTTGCTTGAAATTAAGAGGACAGTCCGCAGCCGCATGCCAAGGTTTTTGGCATATTAGGTGTGCGGATTTTTTTATTAGGAGGAACAAAAATGATTTCACAAAAAATGCTCGCACTGGGTAAAAAAAGTTCGGTTATCAGAGAAATTTTCGAGTACTCGAATAAAAGAAAGGCGGAAATCGGCGCCGATAAGGTGTTTGATTTCAGTCTCGGAAACCCCAGTATTCCCGCTCCTGACTGCGTAAATGAAACTATAGAAAAATTCATAAAGGAAAAGGATAGCGTTGCGCTTCACGGCTACACCTCGGCGCCCGGAGATATGTCCGTTCGTAAAACTCTTGCCGAGAATATAAATAAGAGATTCGGCTTTAAGGCAGAGCCTTCGCTTATCTATATGACCTGCGGCGCCGCCGCATCGCTCACCATTACATTAAAAGCCATTATCGAGGAAGGCGATGAGGTTATTTTGCTCGCGCCATTTTTCCCCGAATATCAGGTTTTCTGCGCTAATGCGGGCGCTACCTGTAAGGTGGTTTTGGGAAAAGGCGAGCAGTTTGAGATAGATGAGGAGGCTTTTGCCGCCGCAGTTTCGAGTAAAACCCGCGCCATTATCGTGAATTCGCCTAATAACCCGACAGGCGCAGTTTTAAGCGAGGATAGCATCAAGAAAATTGCCGAAATCTTAACTAAGAAGCAAAAAGAGTACGGCACAGCCATCACAATTATTGCCGACGAGCCATATAGAGAACTCGTTTACGGCGATGTTTTTATTCCATATATTCCGAATTACTACGACAATACAGTTGTCTGCTATTCTTATAGTAAATCTCTTTCACTTCCCGGCGAGAGAATAGGCTACATTTCAGTTTCACCTAAAATGGAAAATGCCGCCGATGTCTTTGCCGCAGTTTGCGGCGCGGGTAGAAGTATGGGTTATGTTTGTGCACCCAGCCTCTTGCAGTACACCGCCGCCGCTTGCGATGGCGCTACCCCCGACATTTCGGCTTATGATAAAAACCGTACACTTTTATACAATAGCCTTACCGAAATCGGCTATAGCGCCACGAGACCTGACGGCGCATTCTACCTCTTTGTGAAATCCTTAGAGCCCGATGCAAACGCTTTTTGCGAGCGAGCCAAGAAATACGAACTTCTTTTAGTGCCCAGCGACTCGTTCGGAATAGAAGGGTATGTAAGAATTGCTTACTGCGTAAGTTATGAGCAGATTGAAAAGTCACTCCCCGCCTTTAAGGCACTTTTTGATGACTACAAAAAATAAACGGAGATGTGTTATGACCGACCTTCAGAAAGCAAGAGAAATTATAAATCAAACCGATAAAGAAATGGCGGCGCTCTTTGAAAAAAGAATGCAGGCGGCACAACTTGTCGGCGAGTATAAAAAAGAACACGGAATTCCCGTTGAGGATAAGGTGAGAGAAGAAGAGAATATGGCGAGAAACTCCTCTTACATACAAAACGAGGATTTTCGCTCATATTATGTTAATTTTCTGCAAAACACTATGGAACTCTCCAAAAAGTACCAACACCGTATGCTTGAGGGAATGAGAGTTGCTTATAGCGGAGTAGAGGGCGCATTTGCAAACATTGTTGCCGAGCGCATTTTCCCCGATGCTTCGGCCGTTTCCTGCACCGATTTTAAGGCGGCGTATAACGCTGTCGTGTCGGGAGATTGCGACTGCGCAGTACTGCCCATTGAAAATAGTTTTAACGGCGACGTGGGAAATGTGCTTGATTTAGCCTTCTTCGGTCCTCTGTTTGTGACAGGTGTTTATGAAGCCGAGATAGTTCAGAATCTTTTATCGGTAAAAGGTGCTAGCATTGATACGATTAAAACTGTAATCAGTCATCCGCAGGCACTGGGTCAGTGCGCCGCGTTTATTGAAAAGCACGGACTTGAAACTCGCGAAGCGGTCAATACCGCCGTTGCCGCAAAAGAGGTTGCCGCATCAAACGACATCTCGCTTGCTGCAATCGGAAGCGCCGAGGCGGCGGAAAAATTCGGACTTAAGGTGCTTTCAAATCACATAAACGAGAGTAGCGCCAACAGTACCCGTTTTGCCGTTTTCACAAGGGCGAAAAAGAGCCCCTCTAAGCTCGATAACCGCTTTATCATGCTCTTTACCGTAAATAATGCCGCAGGCTCACTGGGTCGCGCGATTTCGGTTATCGGAGAGCACGGATTCAATCTCTTGGCTCTCAAGAGCCGCCCGACAAAAGAGCTTGTCTGGGATTATTATTTCTATGCCGAGGGCGAGGGCAATATAGATAGCGAAGAGGGTAAGAAAATGCTTTCCGACCTCTCTTGCTCCTGCAGCAACCTTAAGATTCTCGGCAGTTTTGAAAAGGAAATTAAAATCTAAAACGGAGAGAAAAACTATGATTATTCCCGTTAAAACCTCTCAGGGCTCGTATGATATAGTTTTGGAGCGCGGCGCACTTACGCGTGTGGGCAACCTTCTTAATTTAAATCGTAAGGTGCTTGTAGTTACCGATAGCGGCGTGCCCACGGAGTATGCAGGTGCGGTAGC
>JAZQLL010000079.1:0-4545 GCA_045542675.1 Oscillospiraceae bacterium | reverse complement strand
AGATACACTCCTTTTGATTGTTTAAAATTTAACAATGTGCCATATATATTATACCAAATTACAGCAATTTGTCAACCATTTGCAATGTTTTTATTGGCGTTTTACGCCAATTCATTCCCGCCCGGCCGCTTGGCTACATCCTTGACTGTCCATTCTATTTTGCGGAGTGTAGGAAATCGCCACACCCTACGGTTTGGGGAAAATGGGGTAAACATTTGTAGGGAACGGATTAATCCGTTCTTTTTTATATGTGTCGCGCTCATGCCGCGCGGGCACCATATTTCTGTCCATAGCAACAGAAATATGGAAAAGAATGCATTAAAAGGGGGACCGACTGTCCCCCCTCGCATCGACTTTTATTTACCACAAATCTCGTTTCGCTTACAATGCGAAACCAATCTGCAGAAACAAAAATTCCCATCTCGACACTCGTCCCCCTCTCGTAGGGCGAACAGAAGTTCGCCTGTTATCATCACATGAAATAAATTTAACCCGCAGGGCAGGGCACGGGTCATGCTATAGAGTTTGCACAAAATAAATATTCGTAATATGGGGAGCCCTGGGCATTCTCGGCACAATATTTATGCAGTATATACAGCGAACCACTTGAAATTACACGATTTTTGTTTACTGGGAGCTCCTCTGATTGCGCAATTATAGCCCAAACGCCTCACGATTGATATTTTTTTAACAATTTGCACAAAAATTTTCTCAATAGTGGATAATATTCTGACAATTACGCTCTTGATTTTACCGGTTGCTTTTTGCTATATTAAACTAAAGAGAACAGCCCCACCACAAGAGAGGGGCTTCTCTTACACATACGATTGTTAAATATTTGACAATCGCATGACTATATGTGTCAAATATGTAAGCAAATCGTGATCCAATGGTGACACAAGGAGGCATCTTTATGGAAAAAAACTATCCCGTCGTAAACAGTATGGAAACATTGCAGTCTGCCATTGCCCGCACCCGCCGTGCACAGCAGGAGTTTGCCCTCTATACTCAGGAGCAGGTAGACAAAATCTTTCTCGCGGCCGCTTCTGCAGCGAATAAGGCAAGAATCCCTCTGGCTAAAATGGCAGTTGAAGAAACCGGCATGGGTATTGTAGAAGATAAGGTTATCAAGAATAACTATGCTTCTGAATATATCTATAATGCTTATAAGAACACCAAAACCTGCGGTGTTATCGAAGAAGATAAGTCTTATGGTATTAAGAAAATAGCAGAGCCTGTAGGTGTTGTTGCGGCGGTTATTCCTACCACCAATCCCACATCTACCGCGATTTTCAAGTGCTTGCTTGCACTTAAAACCCGTAATGCTATAATCATCAGTCCTCACCCCAGAGCAAAAAACAGCACCATCGCTGCTTCAAAACTTGTACTTGAAGCCGCTGTAGCCGCCGGTGCTCCCGAGGGCATCATTGATTGGATTGATGTGCCTTCTCTTGATATGACCAATACACTTATGAAAGAAGCCGACCTCATCCTCGCTACAGGCGGTCCCGGAATGGTTAAGTCTGCTTATTCAAGCGGTAAGCCTGCGGTTGGCGTTGGTGCCGGCAATACTCCTGCTATCATTGATGAATCCGCTGATATTCTCCTTGCAGTTAATTCCATCATTCATTCTAAAACATTTGATAACGGTATGATTTGCGCATCTGAGCAGTCCGTTATTGTTTTAGAGAGTATTTACGATGCAGTTAAAGAGGAGTTTGCAACCCGCGGTTGCTACTTCTTAAATTCCAAAGAGACCGAAAAGGTTCGTAAAACTATCATCATCAACGGCGCACTTAACGCTAAAATCGTTGGACAGTCTGCTGCTAAAATTGCAGAACTTGCAGGCGTAACCGTTCCCGAAGGCACAAAAATCCTTATTGGTGAGGTTCAGAGCGTTGAACTTTCTGAGGAATTCGCTCACGAAAAACTCTCCCCCGTACTTGCTATGTATAAGGCAAAGGATTTTGATGAGGCACTTGATAAGGCTGAGAGACTTGTTGCAGATGGCGGTTTTGGTCACACTTCGAGCATCTACCTCAACGAAATAACTCAGCAGGATAAACTCAGCGCCTTTGAGGCACGTATGAAGACCTGCCGAATTCTTGTTAATACTCCTTCCTCTCACGGTGGCATCGGTGACCTTTACAACTTTAAACTCGCTCCGTCACTGACGCTCGGTTGCGGTTCCTGGGGCGGTAATAGCGTTTCCGAAAACGTAGGTGTAAAGCACTTGTTAAATATTAAAACAGTAGCAGAAAGAAGGGAAAATATGCTTTGGTTCCGTGCGCCCGAAAAGATATATATTAAGAAAGGATGCCTGCCGGTAGCACTCGATGAACTTAGAAGTGTGCGCGGTGCTAAGAGAGTATTTATCGTAACCGATACCTTCCTTTATCAGAATGGTTACACCAAGCCGATTACCGATAAACTCGATGAAATGGGCATTGTCCATACCACATTCTTTGATGTTCAGCCTGATCCTACTCTTAAAAATGCTCAGGACGGCGCAAAGCAGATGTCGGCATTTAAGCCTGATACTATTATCGCTCTCGGCGGGGGCTCTGCAATGGATGCGGCTAAAATTATTTGGGTTCTCTATGAGCATCCCGAAGCAGACTTTATGGATATGGCAATGCGCTTTATTGATATCCGTAAGCGTGTATATCCCTTCCCCAAGATGGGCGAAAAGGCATATTTTATCGCTGTTCCCACCTCTGCAGGTACCGGCTCTGAAGCAACACCTTTTGCCGTTATTACCGATGGCGAAACAGGAATTAAATATCCTATTGCTGATTATGAACTTCTTCCCAATATGGCAATTATTGACACCGATTTCCACATGAGCGCTCCAAAAGGACTTACCGCAGCATCGGGTATCGATGCGGTTACCCACGCAGTTGAGGCTTATGCCGCAATGCTCTCTACAGACTATACAGATGGTATCGCTTTGCAGGCGCGTAAGAATATCTTTAGATATCTGCCCCGCGCTTATGACAACGGACAGACCGATATTGAAGCAAGAGAGAAGATGGCTAACGCCGCTACAATGGCAGGTATGGCATTTGCCAATGCTTTCCTTGGCGTATGTCACTCTATGGCTCATAAACTCGGCGCATTCCATCATCTGCCCCATGGCGTTGCTAACGCGCTTTTGATTGAAGAGGTTATCCGCTTCAATGCCTGCGAGGCACCCGCTAAGATGGGAACCTTCTCACAGTATGATCACCCCCACACCCTCGCTCGCTACGCTGAAATTGCAGATTACTTGTGCCTTGGCGGCAACAGTGATGAGGAAAAACTCGAAAACCTCATAAAAGCCATCAACGACCTTAAGGCGCGTGTCGGAATTAAGGAAACTATCAAGGATTATGGTATTGATGAAGAGGACTTCCTTGCTCGTCTTGACGATATGGTAGAGCAGGCGTTTGACGACCAGTGCACAGGCGCTAACCCCCGTTATCCTCTTATGAGCGAAATTAAGCAGATGTACTTAAATGCTTACTACGGCAAACACTTCGTTGAGGCAAAAAAGCCTACAGCCGCTGACATTTAAATTTAAGGGAGAGTGCAGAAATGAAACTTGAAAATGTTATTGCAGTAAGAAATAATAAGACTATTTACCGCGATGGTGATAGATGTATTAAGGTGTTTGCAGAAGGGTACTCAAAACCCGATATTCTCAATGAGGCGCTGAATCAAGCGCGCATAGAGGGAACAGGCCTTAATATTCCTAAGGTTTTAGAGGTTACAACGGTTGAGGGCAAATGGGCAATCGTGTCTGAGTATATCGAAGGAAAAACATTGGCGCAACTTATGGAAGAAAACCCCGAAAAGAAGAAAGAATATCTTTCTCTTCTTGTGGACCTTCAGCTTACAATGCACTCAAAAACCTGCGCGCATCTTAATAAATTAAAGGATAAGATGAATAGAAAAATTAACGAAACTACCCTCGATGCAACAACGAGATATGACCTTCACATGCGACTGGAAGGCATGCCCAAGCATAATAAGGTATGCCATGGTGACTTCAATCCCTCAAACATTATAATAGCCGAGGATGGCACACCTTATATCATAGACTGGTCACACGCAACGCAGGGTAATGCATCTGCCGATGCCGCCCGCACATATCTTTTGTTCTGGCTCGCCGGCGACACTGATGCCGCCAAGAAGTATCTCGAACTGTTCTGCCGCAAGAGTAATACCGCAAAGCAGTACGTTCAAAAGTGGATGCCTATCGTTGCCGCTTCGCAGTCTGTAAAGGGTAATGAGCATGAGCGTGAACTTCTGCTCTCCTGGGTAGATGTCGTGGAATACGAATAAGGATGCCGGGATTTTTCAGAAAATTTTTAATGAAAAACAGCATATTCTGACCGATACATAGCAAAAGCGAGGGGAAAATCCCCTCGCTTTTATGGTTATATGTTTCGGAATTTATGGATTGCATTTTGTAATTCGGTTGGCAAATTTGTTTTATCGTTGGTTGAAAACACACCGAGCGGATTGTTCCAGGATTCTATAGTATCGTCTTTTACAACAGTA
>JAZQLL010000078.1:0-3155 GCA_045542675.1 Oscillospiraceae bacterium | reverse complement strand
TTGTTTTTTATAACAGTGTAAGCCTCGTCGGCGTTCTTAATTTCTAAAACCGCCGACTCGAATGGGCATACCCCGTCGCCCTTGCGGTTAATAATGTGTGGCACGAGAGTTTCAAACTCAAAACAGATGCCGTGCTGCTCGAAAACTCCCTTTGCGCCCTCGCTTAAAACGAGCGCATACACCGATTTAACGCCTAAAAGAACGTACAAAAACGCGGTTGCCTTGCCGACAACCTTGTCGGCGGCAGAGCATCCTCTAAAGTCAATGTCACTCTCGAAAAACTCTACAAGTGGCTTAACACCGCGGCTTTGCGAGGTGTAAATGTTTTTGCCTTTACATAGTACACAGGTGCGATTTTCACCCTGAAGTTCTAATTTTGCTCTTTCTAAATCTGCCATTATTTAAGCCTCTCTGAAAAATCCGCCATCATTTCACTTATCTTGATATTTTGAGGGCAAACCGCCTCGCAAGCGCGGCAGGAAATGCAGGCCGAAGGCCTTTTTTCCTTGTCTAATGCACCGATAGCTGCGGGCGCGATAAAACCGCCCTTTGAATAAATGTGCTCGTTGTAAAGTTCTATCATCCAGGGAATATCAAGTTCTTTGGGACAGTGCGAAGTGCAGTAGCGGCAAGCGGTGCAGGGCAGGGTGTCTCTTGAGGTCATATCGCCCGCGATGCCGAGAATGGTCTGCATTTCATTATCATTTAGAGGTTTGTTTTCCTTGTAGGTTTCGATATTTTCGCAAAGTTGCTCGAAATTCGACATTCCCGAGAGGGTCATTATAACTTCGGGGATGCTCTGAAGGAATCTGAAGCACCATTCAACCGTTTTAGCCTCGGGTCTGTGCGCTTTTAATTTTGACTCATATTTTTCCTCAAGCGAGGCGAGTGAGCCGCCGCGAACAGGCTCCATAACAAAAACGGGGATGCCGTATGACGAAACGAGTTCGACTTTTTGTCTAGCGCTTTGGAAGTCCCAATCAAGCCAGTTTATTTGTAGTTGGCAAAATTCCATGTCGGCGCCGTACGCCTTTAAAAAGCGGCTCATTGTATCAAGATTGCCGTGCGCCGAAAACCCGAGATGACGGATTTTGCCTTCCGCTTTTCTTTTCAAAAGATAGGGATGAATATTGTTTGCGGGGTTTAGATATTCGTCAATGTTTGCCTCGCAGACATTGTGATAGAGGTAAAAATCAAAGTAATCAACTCGGCAGCGCTCCAGCTGCTGAGGAAAAATTTCCTCAATCCTTGAAATGAGTTCGAGATTGTATCCCGGGAACTTGGAAGCTAAATAAAAACTCTCGCGAGGGTACTCGCTTAAAATCTCTCCCATAGCGGTTTCTGAGGTGCCGCCGTGGTAACCCCAGGCGGTGTCAAAATAGTTTATACCGCTTTTTATAGCATGGTCAACCATCTTGCGAGCGGAAACCATGTCTATTTGATTATCTTTCTTGTCTAAAACGGGAAGCCTCATGCAGCCCATTCCGAGCGCCGAAATCTGTAAGCCTTTAAAATCGTTGTAAATCATAACAATCCTCCGAAGTTTGTCTTAAAAATATTATAACAGTATCACAAAGATTTGACAAGAGCGCATTTTTTGTGTTTACTTTTTAAAAGAAATGTATTATAATAAATGGGTAATCAAAACTAAAAGGAGACAGAAAAATGGATACAATTAAACTTGCAAGAGAACTCGGTAAAGCCATTCAGGCAGACGAGAGATATTTAACCTTAAAAAAGTGCTTTGATGCTAACGAGAAGGATACCGCTTTAAATGACCTTATGGCAAGCGTTCAGCTTCTCCAGCTTTCTTATCAGGCAGAGGCTTCCAAGGAAACTCCCGATGAGGCAAAGATTGAGGAAATGAATAAGCAGTTTGAAAATCTCTACAACGAGGTTATGAAGAACGATAATATGAAAAACTTCGAGGCAGCGAGAAAAGAAGTTGATGATATGATGAACTATATCATAGAGCTTCTTTACCTCTGCGTAAACGGTGAAGACCCTGAAACCTGCGAGCCCAAGAAGCATGAGCACGGTTGCGACTGCGGTTGCGAGGATCATGACCATCACGACCACGATTGCGACTGCGGCTGCCACTAAAATCTGAACCAAAATCAACAAAAAAAGGCGACCTATTCGGTCGCCTTTTTTATTAAACAACAATCCCAAACTGCAGGGCAGGGTTTCCATGCCCTCCCGCAAAAAGCCACCCTATTGGGTGGCTTTTGTTTTAATCGTTGGATTTTTTTCTATCATGCCGTATCATTCCTACGACAATCGAGCAAAGGCTGATAACCTCGCAAAGTGTTGCACCGAGCGCTAAATTAGCAATGTTATAGGTGAGCCACAGGGGAGAGCAGAATAGGGCAAATCGCCGTATCATTTTGGCACTTCCCAGATGGTATCCTACCGTAAAAAGTATCATAGCAATGATTGGCAAAGCCTCTAAAAGCGCGTTTGCAAGGGTAAATTCCTTTTCAAAAACCGTAAATGTCAGCACATAGGCACCGATAAATCCGGCTATAAAGAAGATAAGCCAAAAGGGTTTGTCGGAACAAAAACGCTTTCTGTCAAGATAAACAATCGCGCGCAAAACTCCCAAAGCGTTTACAAGGCATCCAACCATTGCCCCGAGCATAAAGTAATTTATCGAAAAGAGCGCAGTGCCCACAAGTTGCAGGGCAATAACCGCATTTTTATTTTTTTGCTGGAATGAAATAACCGTAAATATCATCGCAATTATCCCAACCGCCTGCGCTATTATATCATACATCGGCACACACTCCTTTCCTTAAATATAAATCATATTATTTACTGGAATAATACCATCCTTGACTGTCTAGTCTGAGCAAATTGCTTTTGTTTACCCATGGATACTTTTCGATGACTGCCTTTTGACAGTCGATTTTAAATTCTTGAGAACGCGAATCCCAATTATCATAATATATTTCATCAAAAATGTATTTGCTTACATGGGTGATATATTCTACTACCTTTTGAATATCATTTCCCGATAGCCTAGATACAGAGCGCATTAGTTTGTTGTCAAGCGGGTCGCTATATTTTCTGCCCCATTCAAGTTGGCGCTTAGGCGCCTTGTTAAGCACTTTGCTGTTTTCAAGAATGTCGGTTTGATCATTGAATTTTATATT